>CALBEF010000030.1 GCA_937927775.1 uncultured Anaerolineae bacterium
AATTCGGCCTCGGCGCGGAAGTCGCCATCAGCACGCAACGCATTCACGCCAGGGGGCCGATGGGACTGCGCGAACTGACCAGCTACAAGTGGGTCGTCGAGGGCAACGGGCATACCCGGCCTGGGTGAGGTGGGGAGAGCGGGAGCCGAGGAGCGGAGGAGAAAGGGTGATCAGGAGAGTGCGCGTGATTCGTCAGGCCGATCCATAATACGCAACACGCAATACGCAATACGCAACACGCAACACGCAATACGCACTTCGCACCACAGGAGACTTCGCCATGACATCAGTTGTTGTAATCGGCGCCGGCATCGGCGGCATTGCTGTTGCTGCGCGCCTGGCCCGGCGCGGCTTTCGCGTCACCGTGCTCGAAAAGAACAGCGCGCCCGGCGGGCGCACGGCCCGCCTCGAACGCAACGGCTTCAAGTTCGACATGGGGCCGTCGCTGTTCCTCATGCCCGACGTGTTTCGCCAGACCTACGCCGACCTCGGCGAGCGCATGGAAGATCACCTCGATCTCATCCGGCTCGACCCGACCTACCGCGTGCACTTTCACGACGGCTCGTGGATCGATCTGACCGGCGACCTGGTGCGCATGCGCGAGCAACTCAACGCCATCGAACCCGGCTCGTTCGACGCCTACCTGCGTTTTGTGGATGACGGCTACGGCCACTACTGGAAGTCGATCCGCTACTTTGTGGACAAGAACTTCTACAACCTGGCGCAATACCTGGCGCCGGCCAACCTGCCGCTGTTGTTCGAGTTGAAGGCGCTGCAAAAGCACTATCCGCACGTCAGCCGCTTTTTTAAGGATCAACGCCTGCGCGCGGCGTTCTCGTTTCAGAACGTGTATCTGGGCACCAGCCCCTGGGAGGCGATGGCGACCTACACGCTGCTGCAATACACCGAGCTGGGCGAAGGCGTGTGGTTTCCGCGCGGCGGTCTGTATCGCGTGATCGAGAGCCTGGTTGCCATCGCTGAGCAGCGCGGCGTGACGTTCCGCTACAACGCGCCGGTGGCGCGGATCGATGTGGATGACGCCGGCCGGCGCGCAACCGGCGTCACGCTGGCCGGCGGCGAACACATTCCGGCCGACATTGTCATCGCCAACGCCGATCTGCCCTACGTGTACGACGCGCTGCTGCCGGCCAGCCCCAAAGCCGAACGCCTGAAGCGCATGAAGTACACCTCGTCGGCCATCATGTTTTACTGGGGACTGAAGGGAGAACGGACGCCGCAACTGCTGCACCACAACGTCTTCCTGGCCGACCACGACTACAAGCGCAGCTTCGACCGCATCTTCCAGGATTTGACGCTGCCCGACGAGCCTTCGTTCTACGTATGCGCGCCGGCCGGCACAGACCCGTCGTTCGCGCCGGCCGGCCACGACAACCTGATGGCGCTCGTGCCGGTGGGCTATCTGAACGCAGATCACCCGCAGGACTGGGAAGCTCTGACCTGCAAAGCCCGCGAAGCCGTGCTGGAGCGGCTGGCGCGCATCGGCCTGTCTGATCTGCGCGAGCGGATTGTGTTCGAACGAACACTGACCCCTTTGAATTACCGCAATGACTTAAATCTGGCCAAAGGCGCTGCGTTTGGCCTGAGCCACGGCTTTTTACAGGTCGGTTACCTGCGCCCGCACAACCGGCACGCCCGCTATGGCAACCTGTACTTCGCCGGGGCCAGCACGCACCCCGGCACCGGCCTGCCGATCGTGTTGATCTCGGCCAAACTGGCCGAAGCGCGCATTCTGAAGGAGCAGCCGGAAAATTAACTGGCAGTATTCGGAGCGATACGGTATCACCCCGGCCGGCTGTTTGCCCTGCGTTGCGTGTGGTTTCCAACTGCCGCGCAACGCAGGCAAGGCCGGAAAATCGCAGCCGCGTCCCGCCTCAAACCCGGTTAGAATGAGCGGCCATACCCACGGAGGAGCGTATAGCAAAAGGAGCATCTGACATGTCCGACCAGACCAAGTTCACATTGAGCGAGAACGATATCCCCAAAGCCTGGTACAACATTCAAGCCGACCTGCCGTTTGACCTGCCGCCCGTGTTGCACCCAGGCACAAAACAGCCGGTCGGACCGGATGATCTGGCGCCGCTGTTCCCGATGGAGCTGATCAAGCAGGAGGTCAGCAAAGAGCGATGGATCGAAATCCCTGACCCCGTGCGCGAGGTGTACAAGCTGTGGCGTCCTACGCCGCTCTATCGCGCGCGCCGGCTCGAACAGGCGCTGCAAACGCCGGCTAAAATCTTTTACAAATACGAAGGCGTCAGCCCGGCCGGCAGCCACAAGCCCAACACGGCTGTGGCGCAGGCGTTCTACAACAAAGAAGCCGGCACAAAGCGCATTGCCACCGAGACCGGCGCCGGGCAGTGGGGCAGCGCGCTGTCCCTCGCCTGTAAGATGTTCGGTATCGAGTGCAAGGTCTACATGGTGCGCGTGTCCTACGACCAGAAGCCCTATCGCCGCCACCTGATGGAGACGTGGGGCGCCACCGTCGTGCCCAGCCCCAGCCCCGATACCAACACCGGCCGCGCCATGCTGGCTCAGGATCCCGACTGCTCCGGCAGCCTGGGCCTGGCGATCAGCGAGGCAGTCGAGGACGCGGTCACAAACAAAATCCCAACCAAATATGCGCTCGGTTCAGTGCTCAATCACGTGTTGTTGCACCAGACCGTGATCGGCCTGGAGACCCAGCGGCAGTTGGAAATGGCCGGCGTCGAGCCGGATGTGCTGGTGGGCTGCATCGGCGGCGGCAGCAACTTCGCCGGCTTTGCGTTTCCCTTCCTGCCTCCCAGGCTCAAGGACAAGAACCACAAGCTGCGCGTCGTAGCCATCGAGCCAGCGGCTGCGCCCAGCCTGACGCGCGGCGTGTACGCCTATGACTTCGGCGACACGTCGATGATGACGCCGCTGGTCAAGATGTACACCCTGGGCCACGGCTTCATGCCGGCCCCGATTCACGCCGGCGGGTTGCGCTATCACGGCATGGCTTCCGAGATCTGCGAGTTGTATCGCAATGGTTACATCGAGGCTCGCGCCGTCAACCAGCTTGCCACGTTCGAGGCCGGCGTGTTGTTTGCCCAGACCGAGGCGATCCTGCCCGCGCCAGAGGCCGCGCACGCCATCCGGGGCGCCATCGACGAGGCGATCAAGTGCCGCGAGGAAGGCGTCAGCCGCACGATTGTGTTCAACCTGTGCGGCCACGGCCACTTCGACTTGTCCGCTTACGAGCGCTACCTCAGCGGCAAGATGACGGATTACGAGTTGCCGGAAGAAGAGATCAGGAAGGCTCAGGAAGCGTTGCCCGTGGTGTGATCGACTCGCGCTGCTGCGCGCGCTGCTGCGCGCGCTGCTTCGCTGCCAACATCGAATCCCGGCCCGTCATGCCTGCATGGCGGGCCGGGTCTGTTGAGGAGACTGGATCGGGAAGGCCAGCAACCGCAGCCCGTTCAGCGTGACTAATAGCGACACCCCCATATCGGCCAGCACAGCCATCCACAGCGTGCCCAGGCCCAGCAACACCACCACAAAGAAGGCCAGTTTGACGCCGATGCTCAGGCCGATGTTGGCGCGGATCGTGCGCATGGCCGCCCGGCTCAGCCGCAGGGCAAAGGGCAGCTTGCTCAGGTCGTCAGCCATCAGCGCGACATCCGCCGTTTCAATGGCCTGCGCCGTGCCGCTGCCGCCCATGGCGATGCCCACATCGGCGGCGGCCAGCGCCGGCGCGTCATTGATGCCATCGCCCACCATGGCTACCGGCCCGAACTGCCGGCGCAGCGCGCGCACCGCCTCAACTTTGTCCTCGGGCAGCAGGTTGGCGCGCACCTCTGTTACGCCGACCTCTTTGCCGATGCGTTGCGCGGTGCCGACAGTGTCACCGGTCAGCATGACCAGCGCAGCAATGCCGTCCCGTTTCAACTCGGCCAGCGCCTGTTGGCTGCTCGAACGCGCCGCGTCTGCTACCGCAATGTAGCCCAGGTATTGCCCATCCGCGCCGATCATCAGCGGCGTGTGCCCGGCGCGAGCGGCATCCTGCGCTTCCTCGCAGTGCGGCGCGTGCGGGATGGCATTCTCGAAGAATGCGTGACTGCCGATGACGACCTCGCGTCCGTTGACCGAGCCGGTGATGCCGCGCCCGGCCACGGCGGTGACGCTTTGCGCAGCCGGATATTTATCGCCCAGCCCGCTCTGGTCTGCCAAGTTCACCACCGCGCGCGCCAGCGGGTGTTCGCTGCGCCGCTCGATGGCTGTTGCCAGCGCCAGCAGATCGTCGCAGTGTTCGCAGGGCGCGTTGCCGTCTGTGACGCAGCGCGCCGAGCGCACGCGCACCACAGCCGGCTGGCCGGCGGTGAGCGTGCCTGTCTTGTCGAAGGCGATGGCGCGCACGCGGCTCAGCGTCTCCACATGCGCGCCGCCCTTGAACAGCACGCCGTTGCGCGCGGCGGCGGCGATCGCGCTGACCAGGCTGACCGGCGTGCTGATGACCAGCGCGCAGGGGCAGGCCACCACCAATAATTCGAGCGCGCGATACAGCCAGCCCTGTGTGTGCGGATCGGGGTTGAGCAACGGCGCGCCGAACAGCGCCGGCGGGACAATGGCCACGAGCGCGGCAATCACCACCATTGCCGGCGTGTACACCTTCGCAAAACGATCCACGAAGCGTTGCGCCGGCGCGCGCTGCTCCTGCGCCGCTTCCACCATGCGGATGACGCGGCTGATCGTGTTGTCGGCGGCCAGCCGGCCGATCTCGACGCTCAGCGCCCCCGCCCCGTTGATGCTGCCGGCGAACACCGTGTCGCCGACAGTCTTCTCGACCGGCGCGCTCTCGCCGGTGATAGGCGCCTGATTCACCGTTGACGCGCCGCTGATGACGCGCCCGTCCATGGCGATGCGCTCACCCGGTTTCACAATCAGCGTCTCGCCGATGCGCAACTCGTGAACAGACACGCGCTGCTCCTCCAGCCCGCAAAAGGGACACGGCCCGCCGGTGTAGCCGTCCTGGCCCAGGTGCAGCCGGCAGTCGATGCACGGCCGCAGGACAGTCGCTTCGTTGGGGGCGACGGCCATCAGGCTGTGAATGGCGTTGCGGGCATGTTGCATGGTGTAGCCTTCCAGGGCCTCGCCGACGGCAAACAACACCATGACCAGACCGGCCTCGGTGTAAGCGCCGATGATGACCGCGCCGACTGCGGCGATCGACATCAGCGCGTTGATGCCGATCTCGCGGTTGACCACCAGCGCGCGCCAGGCGCTGCGGAACACAGGCCAGCCGGCCACAGCCAGGGCCGCAATCGACAGGCCGTTGACCAGCGCATCTGGCAGGGGCGATGCGACGCCGGCAAGCGGCAGCAATTCGTGAAAGAGCAGGCCGGGCAGAATCAGCAGGCCGCCCAGCGCCGCCAGCGCCGTGTCGCGCCGCGCGAGCATGAAGCGCAGGAAAGACGCTTTCCGGGTTTGGTTGTTCGTTGTCCGTTGCCTGTCTTCTGTCGCCACGTCATAGCCCAGTTCGCGCACGCGGGTGATGACTTGCTCGCGCGTAACGTTCCCCCGCACGCGCAGTTTGGCCGTCTCATAGCTCAGGCTGCACGATTGCACGCCGTCGAGCCTGGCTATGCCGCGCTCGATGCCGCGCGCGCACTCGGCGCAGTCCATGCCGGTGATCTCGAGGATGTTTTCGGTCATGGCGCGCCTACTCGTTCGCCGCGCTCAGGGACGCGCGCTGTTTGTCGGGGCAGGGCGCGCTGCCATACGAGCAGAACACGCAGCAGTCGCCCGGCTTTGGCTTGAGGATGTTTTCACACGCCGGGCAGCGATAAAAGCGCTGACAGGCGTCATCGGGCATGGTTTCCTCGGCGGCGTGGCCGCACAGCGGACAGGTGATGGTGGATGAATACGTGATGTTCATGATGAACTCCAGATGCGCGCGGGCCTGTCAGCGATGGCGCACATGCTCCAGGCCGCGCTGAAACAGCTCCATGACATGTTCATCGTCGAGGGCGTAGAACACTTCGCGGCCGGCTTTGCGCGCGCGCGCCAGCCGCAACTGGCGCAATTGCCGCAACTGATGCGACACGGCGGACTCGGTCATGCCGACGCGCTGCGCCAGGTCGCCGACATTGCGCTCGCCGCTCGACAGCGCCCACAGGATGCGCACGCGCGACGGGTCGCTGAGCGCGCTGAAGAGCTGCGCCAGTTGCGACGCCGTTGCGTCGTCGAGCGCGGTTGAGGGGGCCGGCCTGCTTCGCGTTGCCATGTGTATCGCTTGAACGTATGAACAGATATTCATGTATTGTAGCCGGCGCGCTCCGCGTGTCAAGCCGGGCAACCTGCCGGCTTGCCCTGCATACGGCTGAGACCGACAGGCTACAATACGTTTTCTCAAAGGATCACAACCATGAACTGGAAAGTTAAAGTCTTCGCCATCGGCGGCGGAATCGGGTTGATCGTCGGCCTTGCGGCAGCCCTGCTCTACGCGCGCACGGTTGAACAATCGCAGGCCGGCCGGGCCAGTGTCAAGCTGCCGGCCGTTCAGACAGGCGACCTGCTGCGCATTCTGATCAGCGTGGTGACGCTGGTGCGCACGATCGCCGGCCTGGCGGATGACAGCGAAGGTTAGGGGGCTTGCTGAGCGAACCGCTTGCGTCAGGCGTCATGGCGCTGGCTTACGCGCTGATGTTGCTGGGGCTGATCGGCGCCGTGCTGCCGGTGTTGCCCGGCTCGCTGTTGATCTGGCTGGGCGCGCTGGTATGGGCGTGGGCGGATGGCTTCGCGCGCATCGGCTGGCCGACGCTGGTGGCGCTGGGGGGAATCGTGATCCTGACGTGGGTCAACGACCGGCTGCTCTCGGCGCTGGCGACGCGCAAAGCCGGCGCGTCGTGGAAAACGATCGCGGCGGCGCTGGCCGGCGGCTTTGTCGGCGGGCTGGCGCTGACCGGCGTTGCGCCGGTGGTCGGCACACTGGCCGGCGCGGCGCTGGGCGCGTTCATCGGCATTGTGCTTGCGGAGCTGGCGCAGCAGCGCCCGTGGCAGCAGGCGCTGCGTTTTGGGACAGGCTACTGCCTGGGCGCGCTGGCCGCCGCATTCCTGAACCTCATCCTGTGCCTGCTCATGCTGGCGATCTTTATCTGGCAGGCGTTCATCGCGCCGGGCGCGGCGGCGTCGCCGGCTTAGGCCGGCATGTTGGCGCGCGGATAACTGCCCAGCACGCGCACAAACGTCGAGAACTCGCGCAGTTGCGCCAGCGCATGGGCGCACTTTTCATCGGACTGGCTGCCGATGAAATCCAGATAGAACAGGTATTCCCAGGGCGACCCCTGCAACGGGCGCGACTCGATCTTCGACAGGTCGATGTCGCGCAGCGCAAACGCAGCCAGCGCCTTGTACAAAGCGCCCGGCGTGTTGCGTGTGGCGAACACGATGGACGTTTTGCACGCGATGGCAGAGGGCGGGCTGGCCGGCTCGCGGCTCAACACCACAAAGCGCGTGAAATTGGTCGGATCGTCTTCAATGCCCTCGCGCAGGATGGGCAACTGGTAAAGCTCGGCGGCGCGCTTGCTGGCGATGGCAGCGGTGTCTTTGCGTTGTTCCTCGGCCAGCATCTTCACCGCGCCGGCGGTGTCATAGACCTGCGCGCGCTCTACGCCGGGCAGCAGCCGGCTGAGCGTCTGCTCGCATTGATCCAGCGCCTGCCAGTGCGAATAGACACGCCGAATGTCCGATAGCTCTGCGCCGGGCAGGGCGATCAGGTTGTGGCGCACGCGCACGATCGCCTCGCCGACGATGTGCAGCGTGTGGCGCATCAGCAGGTCATAGTTGCGATGCACGCTGCCGGCCAGCGAGTTCTCGACCGGCACAATGCCGAACTCGACTGCGCCGGCTGCGGTGTCGTCAAACACGGCGTCGAAGGTGGGGCGCGGGACAGGTTGCGCCTGCGCGCCGAAGAAATCGAAAGCGGCCTGTTCGCTGTAGGCGCCGGGTTCACCCTGGAATGCAATGGTTGGCATGGCACGGGTTATATCACGGGTTGTTTGCGCGGCACATGCCGCGCGGATGACGGCTTCACACCGGCTTCAGGCGCGCTTCAGCGCGCTCTCAGCGCGTCGGCGTACCTTGAACCCATGAAACCGAATCCATGTGCTGCTTGTGTCCTGTTCGGCATGGCAACGCTGCTGATGGCCGGTTGCGCTGCTCCGACGGCGCCCGTCACCGGCGCGCCGCGCCAGATGGCTACAGTCGCGCCCGCGCCGGCTGAGACCACCGCCGTGGCTGCAAAGGAAAGTGCGACGCAGCCATCGCCTGCTCCTCAAACCACACCATCACCGATCATTCCGCCCCTGCCCAACGTGGCGCTACAGCCGCTTGTCGAGGGCCTGGACGCTCTAACCTATCTGACGCACGCCGGCGATGGATCGGGCCGGCTGTATGTCACCGAGCAGCCGGGGCGCGTCCGAGTAATTGAGAACGGGCGAGTCATCCCCGCGCCTTTCCTCGACATCACTGATCGCGTCGGCAGCCAGGGCAACGAACAGGGATTGTTGAGCATCGCCTTCAGCCCGAACTTTGCCCAGGACCGCCTGGTGTACGCCAACTACACCGACCGGCGCGGAACCACCACCGTGTCGCGCTTTGTGGTGAGCGCAGATGGCCTGTCGGCGAACCCGGCCAGCGAACAGATCATTCTGACCGTCGATCAACCGTACTCGAACCACAACGGCGGGCAGTTGCAGTTTGGGCCGGACGGCATGTTGTACATCGGCATGGGCGACGGCGGCGCGGCAGGCGACCCGCAGAACTACGCGCAGAACGTCGCCTCGTTGCTGGGCAAGATGTTGCGCATTGATGTCAGCCGCACAAACGGCGAACGTCTGTATGCCATTCCGCCCGACAATCCCGACTTCGGCCCGGATGCCAGGCCGGAACTGTGGGCGATTGGATTGCGCAACCACTGGCGCTTCAGCTTCGATCGCGCAACCGGCGATCTGTACATGGCCGACGTGGGCCAGAACGCCTACGAGGAAATCAACTTCCAGCCGGCGTCGAGCCGGGGCGGGGAGAACTACGGCTGGCGATTGCGCGAAGGCTTTGCGCCCTATCGCGGCGGCCAGGACAGCCCCGCTTTCACGCCGCCGATCTATCACTACGGGCACGACCTGGGCTGCTCGGTCACCGGCGGCTACGTGTATCGCGGCGCGGCGATCCCTGGCCTGGTGGGGCGCTATCTGTACGCAGATTTTTGCAGCGGGACGATCTGGGCGCTCCATCGCAACGCCGAGGGCGCATGGGTCAACGAGACCGTTCTGGAAAGCGGTTTGAACATCACCTCGTTCGGCGAGGATGAAGCCGGCGAGCTGTACGTGTTGCACCGGCCGGGCGTGATCTTCAAAATCGTGGCCGGCGAATGATCGCTTGACATGCCGCGCGGTCATCACTATGCTTGCCCCGGCGATTGAGCGCGCTGGCACAAGCCGGGCGCTTGTGTGATCAGGAGGTGTTCAGTGCCCGACATCGAACAACTGAAGCGCGACGCCGAAGCGCGCCGTGAAGCAATCATCGCCATGCGGCGCGACCTGCACGCGCACCCTGAACTGGCTTTTCAGGAAAGGCGCACCGCAGGCATCGTGGCGCAGCGCCTCAACGAGCTGGGCTACGAAGTGCAAACCGGCGTCGGCGAGACTGGCGTAGTGGGCGTGATGGAGGGCGCGCGCGCCGGTCACACCTTGCTGCTGCGCTTCGATATGGACGCGCTGCCGATTCAGGAGATGGTGGATGTGCCCTTCCGCTCGCGCAACGATGGCGTGATGCACGCCTGCGGGCACGACGCGCATACGGCGATCGGGCTGGGCGTGGCGGAGATGCTGGCCGCGTGGCGCGATGAATGGGGGGGCGCGGTGAAGTTTGTCTTTCAGCCGGCGGAAGAAATTGTGGCCGGCGCGCGCGCCATGATCCGCGATGGCGCGCTGGAGCATCCCCGGCCCGATCGCGCCCTGTCGATGCACATCTTCAGCACACTGCCCACCGGCGTGGTGTCGCTGGCCGACGGCCCGACGATGGCCGGCAGCGGCGCGTTCACCGTCACAGTGCGCGGGCGCGGCGCGCACGGCGCCATGCCGCACCAGGGCGCCGATCCTATCGTTGGCGCAGCGCACATCATCACCGCGTTGCAGTCGATTGTGTCGCGCAACGTGAATCCAATGGAACAGGGCGTCGTGACGGTGGGGTACGTGCGGGGTGGGACGGCCCCGAACATCATCCCCGACGCGGTTGAGTTTGGCGGCACGACGCGCGCGTTCAGCGAGGCGGTTGGCCGGCTGCTCAACGAGCGCATTCAGGAGATCGCCGCGCACACGGCGCGCGCGCTGGGCCTGGAAGCGAGCGTCGCCATCTCGGACGCGGCAACGCCGCCGCTGGTCAACGACCCGGCCATGGCGGAGATCGTGCGCCGCAACGCCCGCCGGCTGGTCGGCGCGGAGCATGTCGATACGCAGTTCCGCCTGATGGGCGCGGAGGATGCCGCCTTCTTTCTGCAGGCGGTTCCGGGCGCGTTTGTTTTTGTCGGCGCCGGCAACCCGGCCAGAGGCATCAGCGAGCCGCACCACAGCCCGCGCTTTCAGATCGACGAAGATGCCCTGCCGCTGGCGATGGCGCTCCTGACGGCCAGCGCGATCGATATGCTCGAAGGCTGCCGGGAAGGCTCTTAAACTGATCTTTCACTGCCATCGGCCTGACCCGCCTGTTGACTCTGGCGGCGCCCGGCGCGGGCTGGATCATTGGCGTGTTCTCCCGCCTATAATCGGCCGCATGTCTGAGCATGAGCAAAACCCTTCTGCGCCACAGGATGCCGAGCAGGAGCGACTGGACACGTGGCTGCGGACGGGGAACGAGCGGCAATTCCGCCAGCAGTTGCGCGCCGGCACGCGCCTGTTGCAGCAGGGCAAAGCGAAAGAAGCGCTGCCCCTGCTCAAACGCGCGCATGAAATCCGGCCCGATGACGCCGACGCGGCGCTGAATCTTGGCGGCGCCTATCTGATGTCGGGCCGGCACCGCGACGCCATCCCCGTGCTGGAACGCGCGGTGCAACTGGCGCCGGACAGCGCGCGATTGTGGATCAGTCTGGGCGCAGCATATCTGGGCAATCCCATTCTGGCCGGCGAAGAACAGCAGTTGAAGGCGTTGTCGGCGTTTCAGCAGGCGTTGAAGATCGATCCGTTTGCGCCGAGCGCGGCCTACAACATCGGCCTGGTGCACCGCGACCGGGGAGAGATCGACCTGGCGATTGCCGCTTTCCGCCGCGCGCTCAAGTCTGATCCTGGCGATCGGGATGCAAAGCGTTTGCTGGAGCGGCTGGAGCGCGGCGCGCAGACAAGCTGAAGGAACCGGGCAATTTACGCCCGACGTGAAACACATCCGGCCGGCGGGCAGGAGAAGCGGACCGGACGCCGCATGTTGCAGGGCGCAACACAATACGCTAGAATGCGGGCATGGCAATTCTGCATGTGCGAAATATCCCGAAGCCGCTGTACGAGCGCGCGCGACGCATCGCGACGCAGCGCGGCAAGTCGCTGAGCGCGATGGTCATCGAACTGCTCGAGGAACTCGATCAGCGCGAGAGTGAGCGCAGGCGGGCTGTCACGCTGATGCGGCGGATACGCGCCGACATGGAAGCGCGCCGGCAGGATTGGCCGCAGGATGCGCCGGATGCTGCCCGGATCATCCGCGAATGCCGGGAAGAACGAGAACGCGAACTGACGGGCAGCCTGTAATGATCTGCGTGCTCGACGCCAGCGTGATTGTTGCGCTGTTTGTGCCCCAACCGGCCACGGACGCCGCCATTGCCTTTCTGGAGCGGGCGTTCGCGCGCCACAACAGAAGCTTGCTTGCGCCAGATTGCATTTACTACGAAGTGACAGGGGCGCTCCGAAAGTGGGAGCGGACAGGCAGCTATCGCAGCACGGACGAAGACCTCTTGAAGCTCTACGACCTGCCCATCACGGCGATCTCGTGCAGGGAACTGATGCCGGCAGCGGCGACAATCAGCCGCTTGTATATGCTTTCGCCTTACGACGCTTTCTATCTTGCGCTCGCGCAGCGCCAGAACGCGCCACTCATCACGGCAGATGAACGTCTGATCAACGGCGCGAAAGGCAAAGGGTTCGACGCGCGCAGTGTGATGGTCATGGGGGAAATGGGGGAGTAGGCCGGCCCCTCATCTGGCCGCTGCGCCCGACTCCAGCCATTCTTCGGCGATGGGCCGGGCGAATACGATCAGCCGGTGCGAATTGTCTGTCGGCGGCCAGCATGTGAGCAGGGTCAGCCGCGTATCCTCGCTGGGCATGATCCACTGAGCGTTCTCGATCCGCGCCGCCAAAGGCTGACCGCGCTCGAGCAGCACTTTGCGCTCAGTGACCTCGTAGGTCACTTTGCGCCGTTCGCCGATGACGATGATCTGGTCGAGCGGCTGCAACTCCCTGACGCGCGCAAAGACGCGGCCCCGGATGTTGTGATGCCCGTTCAACACCAGGTTGCCCGGCTCCCCCAGGCGCGCGGATGCGCTGTGCCATCCTGAAGTCCGGCCCGAAGGCACGCCCCACTCGGCAGTGCGGCCATTCCGGCTGACGATGAGTTTGACCGGCTGCACCGGCGCGTCAAGGTCGATGGCAGGGATGACGATGCGGCGCGGGATTTCTGGCTGCATTTCCGGCGCTTTGAGCGCGCGCGCCGCTGCCTGCCCGGAAGCGGAGGTTGCTACTGGTGTTGTGTCTCTGGCCGGCGCGTCTGCGGGGGCAGGCGCGAGGGTCTGCGTCTGCGCGCTGGTTGCAACGCGCGGGGGCTGCGGCGGGTGTGATAGTGCGAAGTTGGTCGGCTGCGGGGGGGCAGGCTGTTCGGCGGACACGGTCATCACCAGGCCGGCCAGGATGAGCAACACCCCTGCGAGCAAAGCGAGCAGGGCGATGACGCGCCGCAACCAGATTCGCTGATCCATCGGGAGTCAGTATACCTTCCCGCAGGTATGCCCCGAACCTGCGGGAGGGTGAATGGTGATAGCGCCGCTTATCGTTTTCACATGATGGCACTGTAAAATATTCTCTGCGCAGGCCGGCGCAAGCGCGTTGAGGCGGCGGCCGGGCATGGACTGGCTGCATCCATGCGGCCAGGGAAAGCAGTCAGGTGTGATGTGACATTCTCGAATGATGAGTTGCCTGCAAGATGGCGTGTGGATCGACCGGCGATTCGCGCTGTGGAGCCGCTCTCCGATGTCAGCGAAGCCATCGCCGTTGCGCTGGCGCGGCCGATCTCATCGCTGCCGCTGTCTATGCGCTGCCATCCGGGCAGCCGTGTGACGCTTGTGTGCGCCGATCCCAACTACGACCCCGATAGTCTGGATGATCTCCTGGCGCCGGCGCTCATCCGGGAATTGAAAGCCGCCGGCGTCCATGATGAGGACATCACCATCCTGACTGCGACGGGGCTGGGCCGGCAGAGCAGCCGCGCGGAGATTTATCTGCAACTGGGCGAAGCGGTGGTTGGGCATTACCCTGTCCTCAACCACGACCCGCATGACCTGCGCGAGAACGACGATCTGGGCGTGTTCGAAAGTGTGCCGGTGCGTGTGAACTATCACGCAGTTGAGGCGGATGTGCTGATTGCCACCGGCGTGGTGCGGCCCCATGCCTATGCGGGATACACCGGCGGCAGCAAAGTAGTGGCTGTGGGATGCGCCGGCGCCGCCACCATCAACGAGCTGTACAGCCCCCGCTTTCTGGACGATCCATCTGTGCTGGCCGGCAACGTGAGCGAAAACGCCTGCCAGCGCGCCATTCGTGAGATCGGGCAGCGGGCCGGCCTGGGGTTTGTGCTGAACGCTGTCGTCGATCCCGGCGGCAATGTGGTGGCGGTTGCCGCCGGCGCGCCGAATGCTGTGCACGACCGGCTGGTTGAGTTTGCCCGCGATATCTACGAGGTCGAGGCGCCCCGCGAGGCGTACAACGTCATCATTGCGCCGCCTGCTGAACCCGGCCGAGATCTGTACTGCGCAAGCTGCGATAGCGTCTTCATCACCATGCCGCGCAACGGCGTGCTGGTGAAGGGCGGGGTGCTGGTGCTCCCGCTCGGAGAGCCAACGGCAAACGAGGCCGGCGGCCCAAGCGCAGATCGGCAGCGGTTTCTCGACATTCTGGCGGACGCAACCGATATGGGCGACATCCTGCGCCAACTGCGCCGGCAGGGCATTCGCAGTGGCGAGCATTGCGCGTACACGCTGGCGCGAGGCATCGTCGAGCATGGCTACCGGGTCATCATTGTGGGGGACGACAGCGCGCGTGTGACAGGCCGGAGCGGATTGATCCCCGCGCGCAACATGGCCGAGGCGGCTGAACTGGCGGAAGCGTTTGTCGGCAGCCGCCCGTATGCGCTGGTGATGCCGCCCGGACGCCGGCTGATGCCCAGCTACACGGGCCTGAAGCGGTTTGGGCGCGCTCCGATTGACGATCCGTCTGGAATTGAGGATACTCGGCGGGCCGTGCGGCAGTCAGGGGCTGATCTGCATCTGGAGCGCGACTTCGACTCACTGCTGCCCGAGAGCGGCTTGTACTCGGAAAACTGACACCGCTGAAGGAAGGTGCACTTCATGAAAGTCTCGTGTCTGCAGGAAAATCTGGCGAAGGGCTTGAATATCGTCGGCCGGGCTGTGGCAGCGCGCACGGCCACGCTGCCGGTGCTGACGCACGTGCTGCTCGCAACCGACGGCGGCCGGCTGAAGATCGCCGCAACCAATCTTGAACTGGGCATCAACTGCTGGGTGGGCGCGAAGGTGGAGGATGAAGGCGCCATCACGGTGCCGGCCCGCACGTTCACCGAGCTGGTTGCCCTGCTCCCGCCGGACCGCGTCGATCTGGAACTGAACATTCGCACCCAGACCCTGCGCGTCACCTCCAGCCGCACGGACAACAACATCAAAGGCATCGACGCCCAGGAGTTCCCGATCATCCCGACCTTCGAGGCGGCGGATGTCCGCGACGGCGCGGCGTATATCGAAGCCGGCGCGCTCAGGGGCATGATCAACAAGGTGGTCTTTGCGGCCGCCACAGACGAGAGCCGGCCCATGCTGACCGGTGTGCTGACAAAGCTGGAAGGCGACAGGATCACCATGGCCGCGTCGGATGGCTTCCGGCTGAGCGTGTGCAGCACGACCCTGAAGGAGCCGGTGGCCGAGGCGCGCGCCATCCTCATTCCGGCCAGGGCTGTGTCCGAGGTCGCGCGCATCGTGGGCGACCAGGAGGAGCCGGTGGCGATCAGCGTGACGCCCTCGCGCGGCCAGGTGCTCTTTCACATGGCCAACGTCGATCTGGTGGCGCAGTTGATCGATCAACGCTATCCAGACTACGAGCCGATCATTCCCAGGAAGACCGAGACGCGCATGGTGATCAACACCGCCGATCTGCTGAAAGCGTGCCGCCAGGCCAGCATCTTCGCGCGCGACGCCTCCGACACGATGCGCCTGCAGATCAAGCCGGGCGAGGATCTGGAGCCGGGGTCGGTCAGGATCATGGCCCGCGCAGACGAGACCGGCGACAATCAAAGCCAGTTGGAAGCGAGCGTTACCGGGCCGGAAATGGAGATCGCCTTTAACGTGAAGTACCTGATTGATGTGCTGTCGGTGATGTCCACGCCGCAGGTCGCCTTTGAAAGCAACGGGGCGCGCAGCCCCGGCATGTTCAAGCCGGTGGGCGAGGACAACTTTCTGCACGTGGTTATGCCGATGCACATGCCGAAGTGACGGGTTCGTAAGGTTAATCAGGTTCGTAAGGTTGCGAAGGTTCGTAAGGTTGCTCAGGTTCGCGTGTTAAGCGCCTCTCCCTCCCGCAGGTCTGGCACCTGCGGGAGGGTCAGTTCTTAGACGCGCGTCACGTATTGGCCGGTGCGCGTGTCGATGCGCAATACATCGTTCTCGTTCACGAACAGCGGCGCCGTCACCTTGAGGCCGGTCTCCAGCGTCACGACTTTGGCGCCCCCGCCGGCGGCGGTGTCTCCGGCAATGTCGCGCGGCGAATCAACGACCCGCAGATCGACGGTCACCGGCAGTTCCACATCCAGCGGCTCGCCCTCCAGCGAGACCAGCTTCAGTTGCAGACCTTCCTTCAAATAGCCGGCCTGTTCGCCGAGCAGCTTTTCGCCCAGCGCGAACTGCTCGTATGTTTCCGTGTCCATGAAGTTGTAGAAATCGCCGTCGTGGTACAGAAACTGCACCGGCCTCTTGTCCAGTTCGACGTCTTCCACGCGGTTGCCGGACTGGAATGTGCGCTCGAATTGCGCGCCGCTGCGCAAATTGACGATCCTGACGCGAATGGTGGCATTGCCGCGGCCGGGTTTGTTGTGGGTGTACTCCAGCACCTTGAACAGCTCTCCGTCCAGCCGGAAGCAGGCGCCTTTGCGCAAATCGTTGACATCAATCATGGGCAGGCTGATTGTACTAAACTTAGCCCGATCTTCACATTTGGATTCATGAACACCGATGAACAGGCAACTCGACCCGGACGACATTCGATTCTTTGCCGGCCGCTCCCATCCAAAGCTGGCCGCCGACATCACGGCGTATCTCGGCATTGAGCTTGATCCTTCTCACACCTCGCGCTTCAACAACGACAATCTGTACGTGCAGCTCGGCACGGCGGTGCGCGGGCGCACAGTCTTCATCCTGCAATCGCTCATCCCCCCGGTCAGCGACGCGCTGCTGGAGCTGCTGATGATGTGCGACATCGCGCGCAGCGCCGCGGCGCGCGAGGTGCATGCCATCATTCCATACTACTCATACGCCCGCTCGGACAAGAAGGACGCCCCGCGCATTTCGATCACCGCGAAACTGGTGGCCGATCTGCTGAAGACATCCGGCGCCACGCACGTCATGACCATGACGTTGCACTCGCCCCAGGTGCATGGCTTCTTCAGTCTGCCAACCGACCCGCTGACCTCGCGCCCGTTGTTTGTCAGGCACTTCCGCGAACGGGATCTCAATCCGAATGAGACAATTGTCGTCGCGCCCGATCTTGGCCGGGCCAAGCCCACGGCCCGTTTCGCCGCCGAACTGGGCCTCAACGTGGCCACAGCCGACAAGGCGCGTGTTTCGGACACCGAAGTTGTCATTCGGGGACTGGTGGGCAAACAGGTCAAGGGCTTCAAGCAGGCCCTGATCTACGACGATGAGATCGCCACCGGCGGCTCGGTTGTGGAACTGAGCAAGGTGCTCGTCACCAATGGGGTGGAGCGCATCACTGTGATTTGCACGCATGGCCTGTTCGTCGGCCCGGCGCTGGAACGGCTGGCAGCGATCCCGCAGATCAAGGAGATCGTGTGCACCGACACGGTGCCGGTTCCACCTGAAAAGCGGCTGCCGAATATGACCGTCCTGTCGGTCGCGCCGGTTTTCGGCGAAGCCATCCTGCGCAATTATCTGCGCGAATCGCTCAGCGGCCTGTTCGCCTACGCGGAGGATTAACCGCCCCAGCCCCCGGCTTCGCGTCGCTCCATCCAAATCAGACTCTGAAAGATTGGCGTCCTCTCTGGGCGTCAGCCAAAAGTCATGCCGGCGGAAGTTGCGCGGGTATAATCTTCCAGGATTCGGAACCGACACAAATTTACCCGCGCTTTGACATGCTTGCACAGCCGGGCCGGCAACGATAACTCGGAGGTTTCAGTTCATGGCTTCTCTCCTTGAAAAGGTGCAAACCCTGATTTCAGCCAATCTGCATTCGCTGGTGGACAATGCGCTGAAAGCGAACTCGATGGCCGTCATCGACCAGTACATCCGCGATGTGGACAACAACCTGGATGCGCTGGAAGACGCAGCCGCGACGGTGGGCGGGCAGGTCAAGACGCTTCAGCGCAAGCGCGATGAATACGCAAAACAGATCGCCGAGCTGGACAAGAACATCGACATGTTCCTGACCCAGAACAAAGAGGACCTGGCGCGCGCGGCGCAGGCCAAATTGAACTCGGTCAAGGACCTGTATGAGACATTCCAGGGGCAATTGGAGCGCCAGGAGCGCGAGTACAAGTCGCTGCTCGACGCGCGCCTGAAGTTGCAGGCCAAGCTAACCACGATTCGCCAGCAGCGCGAGGAAATGGCGGCCCTGCTCGAGCTGGCTAAAGCCAAAGAGATCACCACCCGCGCCATTCGCTCGCTCGACGATCTGGCCGGCGTGGGCGATGTGGATGTGGCGCGCATGGCCGACACCATTCGCAGCCGGCTCGACAAGGCCAGCGCCGAGGCGGAAATCCGCGCCAGCAATCTCGATCAGCAGATGGATGAGGCGCTGGGGCGCGGCCAACTGGACGCCCAGCTCGAAGAGCGCAAGCGCCGGCTGGGGATTGGCCAGGGATAAGCCCGATTTTGGATTTGCGATTTGGGATTGCGCGTGATGCGCGCCCCAGCGCAACCCCGAACCCCAAAGTCCACAGCCCCGGGTCGATATCATGGGCGATCTGAAGCAGCGAGCATTCTGGGCCATGCTGCAGAATGCCCTTCTCAGCCCGGCAAGCGCGCTGGTGATCGCGGCGGCCATTCTGCTGGTCGGGCTGGGAGTGCGGGTGCCGCTGGTGGATGCCCCGCCCGTGGCGTGGCTGGTCGTTCTCACGCCGGTGTGGCTGGCAGTGGTGGGGGCCGGCCTGGCGAACCGCGAGGCCAATGCTCAGGCCGCCTCGCAGGTCTTCCGCGAGCAGTTCAACCTGAGCGCGCTGAATGATTCCCATCTGCGGATGATGGTGGGTCAGGCCATCGCATACCGCGAGCGCATTGACGGCGCGATAGGCAGGACGGCTGATTCTGCGTTGCGTCTTCGGCTACAGGATGTGGCCGACCAGGTGCAGGAGTGGGTGCGGCGCATCTACGCGCTGGCGCGGCGGGTAGACGCCTATCGCAGCGACACGTTCCTTGCGAACGATCGCAAAGCCGCCGAGCAGTCGATCCGTCAATTGCGCGAACGTCTGGCCCGCGAGAGCGACCCGGCTATTCAGTCCGAGATTCGCGACACGATTGCGCGCCGGCAGGCCCAGGTGGCATCGCTCGAAAAACTGGACGACACGATGAGCCGGGCCGAGCTTCAGATCGAGAATACGCTCACCGCGCTGGGCACGGTGTATTCGCAAATGTTGCTGATCGACGCGCGCGATGTCAACAGCGCCAGGACGCAGCGGTTGCGCGACAGCATCGTTGACCAGGTCAACTCACTGCAAGACGTGCTCGCGTCCATCGAAGAGGTGTACGGCGACCAGCAGGTCGCCGCGCAGTCGAGCGCCAGATCCTGAGTCCCCGGCTTTGCGCGCCGGGGTGTGGCCCCGGCGCCCGGCGCCAGGAGCAAAGCCATGGATATTGGTCAGGCTATCTTCAACACAATTACCAATCCCGACGTCGCCTACATCCTGTTGATCCTGGGACTGCTCTCGCTGGTGGTGGCAGCCGGCGCGCCCGGGACCGGATTTGCCGAGATATCAGCAGGACTGTGCCTGGCGCTGGCCTTCATCGGCCTTGTCCGGCTGCCGGTGAACTGGGCCGGCCTATTGCTCATTCTCGGCGGGTTTGGTCTGCTCATCCTGGACCTGAAGTTGCAGACATGGGCTGTAGCTGTGGGTGGCGCTGTGGCGCTGGCGATCGGCTCGGTGTTTCTGTTTCAGGTCACAGAGCAGGCGGCGCGCGTTTCGTTGTGGCTGGTTGCCGTATCGACGGCGGGTTCGCTGGCGTTTTTTGGCTTTGCTGCGAACCGGGTTATCCGGGCCATGCGCCAGCCGCCCCGCGTCGATCCCCGGACGGTCGTCGGCGCTATCGGGATGATCCGCACGCCGCTCGTGGCAGCCAATCGCATGATTGGCACGGCCCAGATTGATGGCGAGTTGTGGTCGGTCACCTCGGCTGAGCCGATTGCGGCCGGCGCAACGGTGGTTGTGGAAGGAATCGAAGGGCTGACGTTAAGAGTCAGACAAGTGGACGCCGGCGATGACAACGCCCGGACGGGTGTTGCGCTGGCATGAGGGTGGCGCGATTTGTCGCCAAAAGGAGCTTGTAAAAAGTGGAAGGTTTTTTTGGTTTGATTGTGTTCGGGTTCCTGGCGCTGGTGGTCTTGTTCGTGGCGCTGGGGGTTTTCGGATCGATCATCCGCATCGTGCGCGACTACGAGCGGCTGGTCATCTTCCGGCTGGGACGCTGCATCGGCGAGAAAGGCCCCGGCCTGGTGATCCTGCTGCCGTTCATCGACACGGCGGTGAAAGTGGACTTGCGCGAGCAGTTCATGGAGGTGCCGCAGCAAACGGCCATCACCAAAGACAACGCGCCGATCAGCGTGGACTTCCTGATCTACTGGAAGGTGGTCGATCCGCAGCGCAGCGTGCTGCAGGTCGGCAACTTCGCGGCGGCGTCACAGGGCATTGCCACGACGACGCTGCGCGCCGTCATCGGCGATATCACGCTGGATGATGTGCTGGCGCAACGCGAGCGCATCAACACAGTGCTGCGCACAAAGCTGGACGAAGTGACCGAGCGCTGGGGCGTTAAAGTGACGGCGGTCGAGATTCGAGAAATTGTGCCGCCGCGCGACGTGCAGGAAGCAATGAACCGCCAGTTGAGCGCCGAACGCACGCGCCGCGCCTTGATCATCGAAGCCGACGGCAAGCGCGAGTCGGCCATTGCCATTGCGCAAGGCGAGAAGCAGGCTTCGATTCTGAAGGCAGAAGGCTCGAAGCAATCGTCGATTCTGGAAGCCGAAGGCCAGAAGATGGCGCAGGCGCTGCGCGCCGAAGGCTTCCGCACGGCGCTGGAGGAAATCTACGCGGCGGCCAGGGGTGTGGACACCAACACGATGACGCTTCAGTACTTCGAGGCGCTGAAGGCGCTGGGCGCCAGCCCATCAACGAAGTATATTTTCCCGCTCGAGTTCACTTCGTTGTTGAAGGGCGGGACGTTGAGCGTCAGCGCCGGCGCGCAGGACGGCGAGAAGAAAGCCTGAGAGCATGTGAACATGCAGAGCCGGTAAGAGCGTATCCCGACAGGTGTCGGACTTCTCAAAGAAGTCCGACACCTGAGCGCCTAAGGGATGGACTCTAAGCCGGTTCGGTTTCTCGACTCTGCCCTCTGATCAGCGCAGAACGCGCCGACGATGAACGCCGCAATTGCGGATCAGCCGTTCAGCATCGACACCGCGCGTCTGTTTGATTTGCCGGCCATACACCGGCTGGAACGGGTGTGCTTTTCCAAAGACGCCTACGACGCGCTGACGCTGCTCGGTCTGATGCTGAACCCGGGAATGCTGCGGCTGAAGGCTGTGGCGCGCGGCATGCTGATCGGGTTTGTCGCTGCCGAACGCCGGTTACGGGCCGGCGATGGCTGGATCATCACAATCGGCGTCCTGCCGGAGTTTTGGGGGCAGGGAATCGGCCAGGCGCTGCTGCTTGCAGCCGAGCGGGAAATGAAAGTGGCGCGCGTCAAGCTTACCGTTCGGCGCAGCAACGCGCGCGCGATCGACTTGTATACGCGGTGCGGTTATCGCTGGGTGGCGACCAGCCGGGGCTACTACCATGACGGCGAAGACGGCCTGATCATGGAGAAGGAAGTGTGGTAGACTTTTTCTCCGCAGATGTTGCGCTGGCGTCCTGACGGACGCGCGAACGGATGTGGTGCCCTTAGCTCAATTGGCAGAGCGCTTGACTGTGGCTCAAGAGGTTACGGGTTCGAGACCCGTAGGGCACCTGAAAGTTTCCACCCCCTCTCGAATGTCTGCTCATCCTCGGCGCCGGCCGGCGCGCTGGCGCGACTGGTTGCCGTTCTTGCTCGTTGTGGTCGCCGGCGCGGCGCTGCGTCTCATCCACATCGGCGACCTCCCGCCCGGCCTGTACCGCGACGAAGCGTTCTATGGCCTGGATGCCCTGAGCATCCTGCGCGGGGAGTTCGCGCTGTATTTCGCCGCAAACAACGGGCGCGAGGGCATGTTCATGTACCTCCTTGCGCCGGCCATCGCGCTGCTGGGCCGGACGCCCGAAGCGCTGCGCATGGTGTCTGCGCTGGTTGGCGTCGCGACGCTGATTGCCATCTACGCCGCCGGGCGCGCTTTGTTCTCGCATCGCATCGGCGTGCTCGGCGCCGCCATCCTCGCCGTGACCTTCTGGCACGTCGCCCTCAGCCGGGTGGCCTTTCGCGCCATTCTGCTGCCCTTCTGGGTGTGCGTGGCCGGCGCGCTGTTCTTTGCCCTGCTGCGCGATCCGCGCGCCGCCCGGCCCTGGCCGGCGCTGCTGGCCGGCGCAGCCTTCGGGTTGACCTTCTACACGTACACCTCCGGCCAACTCATCGCCGTCCTGTTCATCGGCTTTCTGGCGCTTGTCGCGGTTGCGCCGGCGATGCGCAACAGCCTGCGTCTGCCACGCGCTGCATGGCTGGGCTTACTGGCCGGCGCAGTGTTGACGCTGGCGCCGCTCGCGCTCTGGCTGCTGCGCCATCCTGACCTGTACTTCGCCCGCGCCGGCCAGGTTTCCATCCTCAGCCCGGAAATCAACTACGGCGACCTGCCCGGCACGCTGCTTGGCAATCTGCTCAAAGCAGCCGGCATGGTTGCCTGGCAGGGCGACCGCATCTGGCGGCACAACCTGTCGCTGCGCCCCGTCTATACCGACTGGCTGGCGGCGGCCTTCTTCATCGGCGTGGCCGCGTGCGTATGGCGGGTGGCGCGAGGGGCGATCGCAACGCGGGCAAAGCCTGACGCAATCGCAGCTCTATCAACCGCCAGCCCGCAATCTGCAAGCTTTGTTCTGCTCTGGCTCGTTGTGTTTCTGGCGCCGACGATTCTGGCCGAGGACACGCCGCACTATCTGCGCGCGATCGGCGCGCTGCCGGCCATCTGCCTGCTGGCGGCGGTGGGGATGGAAGCCGTGCTGAGCTGGTTGTCGCGGCGCGGTCTGCTGAACTTCTACACCGGCCCCTTGCGTCGCGCCATCAGCCCGCCGGCGCTGATGGCGACGCTGGCGTTGATTGTCAGCGGCGTCAACACAGTCAATGACTACTTCGGCGTCTATGCGCGCCATCCCATGACGGCCTACTGGCTCGAAGATCACAACGCGCAACTGGCGCGGGAGGTCAATGCGTTTGCCCAACAGCGCGGAGCCGCGCATGTGTGGCTGGATGAGCGCCTGGCTGCAAACAATCCTGCGCTGCGATTTCTGTCGCCCATGGTCGAGGCCGGCCTGGTCACGCGCGTCGCTCCCGACGCGCTGCCCGTTGCGCCGGCCAATGACGCTGACGTGCTGTTGCTGGTCGATCCCAACCACGACTGGGCCGCCTTGCGCGAGGCGTTGCCGGCCGGCAGTGAGCTTTCCGTTCATGTCGGCCCGCTGGCGCAGGGCGATCTCGACCCAGCGCCGCGCCGCGCGTTCATCGCCGTGCGGGCCGCGCCGATAACCGATCGTGCGCGCCTGGCGACCTTCGAGCAGGACATCGTGTTGCGCAGCGCGCAAGTGTCGCCGCCGGCCGGCGCGTTGAACAACGTGCACACCATCACGTTGCGCTGGAGCGCGCTTCAGCCTCTCTCCGAAGACCTGGCCGTGTTCGCGCACTGGGTGCGCGACGGGCAGTTGATCGCGCAGCACGACGGCAGCCCGGCCGAGGGATATCTGCCCATGCCGGCCTGGCGCGCGGGTGATGTGATCGTCGATGCGCACGCCGTGACCGTGCCGGCCGGCTACCAGCCCGGCGACGCGCTGCGCGTGGGCATTTACCGGCGCGAGGATAGCCGGCGATTGCGTGTTCAGTCTGTCTCTACGGGTGATTCTGTTCCGGCGATGGACTGGGTAGACCTGACGGATCTGCTGCGCGCCCCAAAGCCGTAGCAGCCTCCTGCTCGATCTTTTCCGGCGGCATGTCGCTTGCCTGCTGAAGGTCAGGCGCGCCATCGGCCTCAAGGCTGCTGCCCGGCGCCACAACGTCCACTACGTCTGATGTCAGGTCGTCACAGGCAGGCTGCGCCTCTGCCGTGTTCGCTTCAACGGGCATCAACGCGGATAGCGCGCCGCCCGGCGCAATGCGCCCGGCGACCTGTTTCCAGAAAGCGGCCACCGATTCGGCCGAAGCCCTTGCCAGCGTCTCGGCGATTTCGTCCACATGCGCGTCCAGATCCTCGAAGGCGCTGAGGAGTTTGAGGCGCTTGCCGGCCGGCATGCCGATGCGCACGTCGCGCGCGTCGGGCAGCGCGAGCACAGCCGCCGGCACGTGCGGCAGCAGGATGGAAGCCTTGCGCACCGTCTCCAGTTTCGTCCGAATGACGGCCAGCGCTTCCTGCGGCGAGAGGGCAGCCAGATAGCGCGACGCCACAGCCTGCCACTCGGAGGAATTGGCGCTCAGGAAGTGCGCGCGCAGGCGATCCATGTCGCGCTCGTCGGCGAGCAGCCGGCGCCACAGCCGATCATGCCGGCGCGATGGCGCGCGCGACAGGCATTCCATGATCTCATCCTGAAACGGCCTGAGATCGAGGAACGACTCGTACAGCGTCAGGCGGTCTTCGAGCGGGAAACGCTCGCGCACGTCGCGCGCTTCGGGCAACAGCAGCACGCGCGGCGGAATGCGATAGAGCAGGAGAAGAGGATCGTCGATCTCTGCCAGTCGCGCCCGGACGATTTCGAGCGCCGCCTGTTCCGGCATGGTGGACAAGTAGCGCGTAGCAACCAGCGGCCAGATCTCTTTGTCCCGGCTCTCGAAACAGGCGCGCAACAGAGCGGGGTCGGTTTCGTCTGTGAGCAGCTTCACATTGCGGGCCAGTGGGTGTGTGTGACCCGGCACGCGCGACGCCGAGAAAGCAACCAGCGACTTGTGCAGCACGGCGCCACCGCCAGCGCCGTCGAAAGCCGAGCGGTCTGCGCGCGCGGCCAGTCTGCCATCGAGATGATAGATGAAGCCATATGCGCCGAACCAATCCAGCCGGCCTGCCTGCCTTGCCATTGCTCCTCCTGCCGTGTTGTATGTCTGACGCGTGTTGTGCCGCCGATTTTATCCAGGCTCCGTTCGGGATGAGTGACTATCTGCAGTTTTAGCACCATCACGCGGCAGGGGCCGCTCGACCGCGCCCTGATGCCGCCGGCCGGCAAATTCTCGCGCCGCCTGGCCGGAGCCGGCGCGGCCATTGCCAGGATCATGCCGCCGGTCTCCCGTTTCTCAAGCGACAAACATCATGACGTCAGGAAGCAGAGTGTGCTGGACAAACCGGCTGCCTTCTTCGAGCGATATTTCGGCCTGATGTGATGGCTGTCGCGCCCGCGATGGAGGCTGAATCGCCGGCCAGTCTGGCGATGCCTGTCATTCCCAGGGGAGATTGAACAACTTGAGCAGCGCCGAGAGGCGCGGGCGTTCCTGCGCATAGCGCTCGGTATAATCACGCGGCCCGCGCTGAGACGCGGCCCAGGCGCGCTCGGCTACTGCGTATGCCGCGTCTGGCCGGCCAAGCTTGCGGGCATTCCGCGCAGCCTCGGCAAGCAATGCGCCATCGTTGTCCAGCCAGTCGAACAACGTCTCCAGCGCATCCACCGGCGATTCGACCCGCCGTCCCGCGCCGCCATCCACCACGTATTGCGCATTGCCCTCCTCCTGGCCGGGGATCACGTCCACCAGCAACATGGGCAGACCGCGCGCCAGCGACTCGGTGATGATGAGACCGCCGGCTTTACAGACGATGACATCGGACGCGCGCATCAGGTCGGGCATATTTCTGACAAAGTTGTGCACATACGTCGGCGTGTGCCACTCGACCGATTGCAGGTGCTGGTGCAGGTCGTCGTCCCCGCCGGCGACCGCCGCGATCTGGATGGGCAGCGCCGCGTGATTCAGCGCGCGCAGCACGTCCGGCAGATGGCCGACCCGCTTGCTGCCTACGGCTAACACGGTTGTCAGGTCGGGCCGCCAGCCCAGGGCGCGGCGCACTTCGGCCGGGTCGCGGTCGTCCCGCGTGATGGCGGGGTTGACCGGCAGGCCGGTCACTTCCACTTTATCCAGATCGACGCCGGACTCAACGGCCAGTTGTCGCACTGTTTCAGTTGGAACCAGACACTGGTCGACGCCGTTGTTGAACCAGATACGGTGCACGGTTGCCAGATCGGTGATGACGGTAATCACCGGAACGGGGCGCTTGCTGAGCGCATTGATCGCAGCAAGTGGCGCCTGATAGAGCGGGTACGTGGTCACAACCGCGTCGGGCCGATACCGCTGCAATGTTTCACGCATTGGCCCGAACAGCATGACCGTGAGCGCGTTTTCAAAGATGGTTGCCGGCGCCGGCGCGTCGCTGGCTTCGTAGCCCAGTTTGTACAGATCGGGCGACTCTTTGGCGATCCGGTCGTAGTCGGCCTGGCTGTCGCGCAGAATGGCCGGCGTGCGCTCATTGTCGAGCGCGTTCACCACATCGATCTGACATGCGTCGCCGTGCCGCTCCTTGAGCGCGGCCTCGATGGCATTGGCGGCGCTGCGGTGCCCGAAGCCGGCGTCGGCGGTCAGGATGAGGATACGCCTGGATTCAGCCATCTTGTTGTCGCTCTGTCCCAATATGTCCTTGCCCACGCTCTTTCTCGCTGCTGTAGTCAGGGGCATGGCGATTTTCGGCGAACAGATGCATCTGTTGGTGTTTGCGCACAGTCAGTCCGGGAATGTTTTCCAGCAACAAATCTGCTGGCGCATGCGCCAATTCGTTCGGCTCAATTTTATGCAGACCGCCGCCATATACCCGGCCTTCATTGATGAGCGTCTGGATGGGAATCCTGCGGAGTGTTTGCCAGACGCGCCTCAATACATCTGGCGAATTCCTGATAGCCTCAGCAAGAGCCGGTCTGGGATACAGCATCAGGTATACGTTCGATGCTGTCGCCTTCGAGTGATTCAGGATGAACCGGAAAGGTCCTCCATTGCTGGTTCCCTGACGACCCATGTAGCTGCAAACAATCGGCGAGGCGGGGCGCCGTTCCTGAACGTACCAAGGAGTGCGCATCTTGCACAGGTATCTTTCGCGGATGCCTTGCCGGATGCCTTGCTGCAAATAGGCCCATAGAGAGGGATAGCCGGCCCTGGCTTCGTCTTCAGGCAGATGGCAGTTCAACAGTAGCAGGGACCGTTCCAGCAACGGATAGCCATCGCGATCGGCTTGCACCTCATCCTGAGACAGATGGCGTGGGCTTGGCAGAATAGGCGCGAGAAACTCAGGGGGCAGGCGAAGCTCGTTGGCAGCCTCTGGCGTCAGGATGAAGAAATCATTGGCGCCGGTTGCCAGGCCGCGTCTGATCTCGAAGAGGTCAGACAGTGTTGCGCCGTACCGGTATTCGGCCCCGCCGTTGTGATTCGAAACCAACGCTGACCACTTGACGGTCGGACGCAATTCATACCGGTCCACAATCCTTGTGACTCTGGGATGCGACAATGTGCCGCCAAAGGACAGCTCGACCGGGTCGCTGGATGAAGGTGTCTTGCGCTCGATGAACACGACGGCAGAGGACACGTCCGCATCCTCGAACTGCGCGTCAGCGGGGTCGAATCGATGGATCCTGACCAGTCGAACGTGCTCGAGCAGATATCGCTTGAGTTCCCTGCCATAGTTTACGTCCATGAACTCGCTGGGAATCAGCCAGGCGCCAACTCCGCCGTCTGCTATCCAGTCATGAGCGAGCGCCAGAAAATAGCAGTACAACCCGGAAAGACCACTTAACCTGACGCCGGCCACCCTCAACGCCAGATCGGCCAAACGCGCTTTCTCCGTCGCAGGCAAATGATGATGGCGCACGTAGGGCGGATTACAAATGAGCAGGTTGGCCCGTTCGTGGGCCTGTTGAGGCGGCGCTGCGCTCGTGAAGTCTGCGACGCGCAGGTCAAGCGGGGCGCCCTTCCACAAGGCGCGAACAGCGTCCCGACAGGCCGGATCAATCTCGTAGCCCACAGCGCTGGTGATGCGATCTCTCGGTGCAACGCGCAGAAGCGCTGAAAAGAACGATCCGGTGCCGAACGCCGGATCAAGGAATCGCAGGGGTTCTGGTGCCGGCAACAATCCGACAGCAGCCCGGACGATATCTTCAGCAAGTCCGGATGGCGTGGAAAACTGGCCGAGCTTGTTTCGTTGGGCCGAAGTTTTGCTCGAATCCAGCTCGCTCTGCAACCGAAGCCGCTCTTGTTCTTGATTCACCATGCGTCTGACGCTCACAGCCCGAATTGCGCAAAGTCGTCTATGCGATGCTCCCAAACCCAGTCTATGCCTTCGGCAGCCTCATATCCAGGATAACCGCTGTCAAAGTAGCCGCAGAGGAAGAGCACATGGCGCGCATCGTCTCCGAGAGATTTCCTCAACTGGACGACTTTGGCGGCTTCTTCTTTCCATCGCTCGACTTTGTCGGCATTGACTGCCATGCGAGACCTCGTCTGCTGACTTACCTCAGACCGCTCACCCCACATCGCGCCGGCGCATGTTCTTCGATCCGTCATGCGCGCCCCTTGAACAGAGCGATGTGAAGTCCTTCCTGTTTCTGGGAATGTATTCCATCATACTCGGCGAGCAGGGGGATGCCGGCGCTTGCCGCTAACGGTCGGTGTCTGTGGAATGTCCCAACACCAGCCGGCGCAACTCCTGCTCGGCCTGCCCGATCTTCGACTGATACACCCGCAACTGAGCCTCGAACGACGAGGTGGGGAAGGCGGCCTTGTAGCCGGCCATCATTTCCTCCATCCAGCGGCGCATGAGACCGGGGTCGGGTTCTACGTAACGCTTCTCGAAGCAGATCTGGTCCAGCGCCAGACGGGGCGGCATGGGCGGGCGCGCGCCGCGCGCATAGCCGAACACGATCGTCATGATCGGGATCACGCCGTCCGGCAGCCCCAGCGTCTCTTTGAGGTAGCCGGCGTCCAGCAGGCCGCTGCGCCCGGTTTCGGAGAGCATCACCGACGACACGCCCAGCGCCTCGGCGGCCAGATTCATGTTCATCGCCGCCAGCGAGGCGTTCATCACCCCGATGGTGTATTCGACCAGCGGGCTGTGAGGGAACGCCTCGAACACGCTGCGCGCGCGGTGCGTGTCGGCCATCACGATCACCGCGCGCTGGGCTTTGAATGGAATGGGCCGGCCAAACGTGTCGCGCCACGACGCGGCGGTGAACACCGCGAACGACCACGTTTGCAGGTTCACCGTCGAGGGGGCCACGCGCGCCGCTTCGAGGATCGCGTCGAACACGTCGTCGGGGATGGGCCGGCTGTCATAGTTGCGCGCGCTGCGCCGGCTCAGAATAGTGTTCAGCAGCGCGTTGCCTGCCAGCGCCGGCGGCACGCGCGGCTTGCCGCGAATGATGCGCAGCAGCGCCTTCACGAATCCCAGCGGGCCAATCGGCTTCAACATGGCAAGCGGATAAACCACAAAGGCACACAGTCCCTTTGTGTGCTGCGCGTCTTTGTGGTTCACATTCAGTTCTGCGACGGGCCGGCTGGCTGCGCGGCGGCTTCCTGGGCAACCCTGGCTTTGTCCAGCACGTTCACCATGCCGCCGAACAGGCGGTACTCGTCCATGCGGCACGAGTTGACCAGTTTGCCATCCCACACCGTCATGTCCGGGCAACTGTCGCACATGTCTGCGCGGCCGTCGGGCAGAATGTCCGGCGCCTGAATGATGCCGATGCTCTGCACATACACGGGGTCGAACAACTGCGCCGGATTTGCAACGACATGCCGCAGCCAGTTCTGGCCGGCCTTGCGCAACGACTTGTCCACCACGCCGCCCAGGAAGACTTTGGCGCCCACTTTGGCGTTGCTCAGGTAGGCCAGATAGGTGCCGGTGAACATATGATGGCCGGCCTGAGCGAGCTCCATCGTGCGCTTGCCGGCCGAGCCGAACACTTTCTTCTTCGTGCCGAACCATGCTGCGGCCAGCCACTTGAACGAGTCGTGCTTGAGCGTTCCGCCCAGGTAGCACGAGGCATCGTACTCGGGGAAGTTGTCCCGGATGATCTGGTACACCTCCGGCGAGGTGACGAACTTTTCATCGAAGCGGTCGCGCACGTAGCTCAGCTTGCTCAGGTCCACCAGCTTGCTGTCGGCGCTCACGGCCACGCTGGTATCAGACGTGCCGGTGCGATAGGTGATGAACACCAGCCCATGCACCTTGTCGATGTTTTCGCGGCCCCAGCGCACGATATCGGGAATCTCGTGAAATGAGGATGGGTAGACCGTGGCGTTGAAAATCACATACAGGCCGCGCTCGGCGGCGATCATGTCCGCGTAGGTCTGGCGCAGTTCGTTCAGTTCCTTTTCCGTCTTGCCTTTCCAGTGCGGCCGGCTCTGGTGGCTGTCGATGTGAATTGTGAAGCCGGACAACCTGGCCTTCTTCAACTCTTTCAGCATCTCCGGCGTAAGGGCCATGGCGTTGGTCAGCACGATCGGCTTCATCTTCAGCTCGGCGATGTACGACACCACTTCCATGATGTGGGGGTAGATGAGCGGTTCGCCGCCGGCGATGGACACATTGTCCGGGTTGCGCCATTGCTTGAAGAAACGAATCTCTTCCTTCACTTGTTCGAGCGGCTTGTGGCCGGTGATTTTCTGCCGGTAGCAGCCCTCGCAATACAGGTTGCAGATGTCGGTGAGTTCCAGCCAGGCGATGGCGTTGTCGTTCATCGACCAGGGCAGGCGATACAGGTTGCGTTTGTCGAGTGGCATGTGACCTCCAATGTCGCAGTTATGGCGCGATAGCGCCAGATGGGCAAACAACAGGAGGATTATATGCGGCGCAGAAAAGAAAGCCGCCGAAACGCAATGCATCTCGGCGGCGTGATTCAGCTTCAGGCGCTCAACACGCGGAATTCGCGCGCTGTTTCAGCCGATCTTTCCGGCAATCTCGGCCAGCAGGCGCTGGCGCGTCTCCTCGAGCGGGATGCGCTCGATGACCGGCGCGAAGAAGCCTTCCACAATCAGCCGGCGCGCTTCGACTTCGGGGACGCCGCGCGAGCGCAGGTAGAACATCGGCTCTTCCTCCAGCCGGCCTACCGTTGAGCCGTGCGTGCAACGCACATCGTCGGCCTCGATCTCCAGGCCGGGGATCGAGTCGGCGCGCGATCGGCTCGACAGTTGCAGGTTGCGATTGGCCTGATAGGCGTCGGTCTTCTGAGCGCCGGGGAAGACGCGGATGTTGCCGCGCCACACCGTGCGCGCGTCGTCGCGCAGGGCGTTCTTGTACAGCAGGTCGCTCTTGCAGGCCGGCGCGACGTGATTCTGCTGCGTGTCGTAGTGCAGTTGCTGCCGGCCATCGGCGAAAAAGACGCCGGACAGCAGCGCCGTGGCGCGTTCACCCAGCAGGTCAACTTCGATGGCCGACTTGGTGTAGCGCGAGCCGACGCCGCCGGCAACCCAGTGCAGCGTGGCCCCTTCATGAAGATGAGCGCGTTCGTTGGTGAAGTTCCACACGGCGCGCCCCCAGTCCTGAATGCTGACGTAGTCCAGTTGCGCGTTCTTGCCGACGATAATCTCGACCACGCCGTTGTAGAACGTTTGGGCCGGCGGTTCGCCTTTGGCCGGCGAGACCGAGGCAAACTCTTCGATCAGCGTGGCCTGGGCGCCCTCATCCAGCACAATGAGGGTGTGATTGAAGCCGGCGCGCTGGCCGGCTGTCAGCCAGGTCGCCGCGCGCAACGGTTGTTCGATACGCACGCCTTTTGGCACATAGAGAACCACGCCGCCGCGCATGAAGACGGCGTGCAGCGCCGCGAAGTAGGCGTCGGTCAGCTTGACGCACTTTGTCATCAGATGTCGCTCGAGCCATGCGGCGTGATCCTCCGCCGCCCACTGCAGATCGGTGAAGATGACGCCCTGCGCCCGCACGGCCGTGTCGAGCCTTGAGACCGCCAGCGCGCCATCCACATGCGCAATCACACCCGGGGCGTCTGCGTTCGTGAATAGATCAAGGAATCGCTGCCCGTCTGCGTCGAGGTCGCCAGGGCCGGCGGGCAGTTGAATGTTCGCCAGAATCTGATCCAGCTTGAACGCCGTCAGATCAACGCGCCGCCATAGTTCGTCTGTGCGCTGGGGGGCCGGCGTGTCGCGGAAGACGCGCAACGCTTCCAGCCGGCGCGCCGTCAGCCAGGCCGGGTCGCCGGCTGCTGCCGCGTAAGCTTCGACAAACTCGCGCGTCAGCTCGCCGCTTTTCACCAGCGGGGCGGGTTTTAAGGTGACAATAGCCATTAGCCGACCGTCCCTTCCATCTGCAACGCAATCAGCCGGTTCATCTCGACGGCGTATTCCATCGGCAGCTCTTTGACAAGCGGCTCGATGAAGCCGGAGACCACCATCGTTGACGCTTCCTCCTCGCTCAGGCCGCGACTCATGGCGTAGAAGAGCTGCTCCTCGCCGATCTTGCTTACCGAGGCTTCGTGGCCGATGGTCACGTCGTCATTATCGACTTCGATGTACGGATAGGTGTCGCTGCGGCTGTGCTCGTCGAGCAGCAGGGCGTCGCACACCACGTTGCTGCGGCTGCCGTGCGCGTCCTTGTACACCTTGAGCAGGCCGCGATAGCTGGCGCGCCCGCCGTTCTTGCTGATCGACTTGCTGACGATCTTCGAGGTGGTGTTGGGCGCGGCGTGAACGACCTTGCCGCCGGCGTCCTGGTGCTGGCCCTTGCCGGCAAAGGCGATGGACAGAATCTCGCCGTGCGCGCCGGGACCCATCAGATAGACGGCCGGATACTTCATGGTCAGTTTGGAGTTGTGGACGATGAAGCCCTGCGAGACAAAGTTGCCTGTGTCCTCCACTTCGATGTCCCAGGTTGGAACCGCTTCTGCCGACGGCTCGGAAACCGTCACGTCAACGATCTCCACGCTTTCGGGCAGTTCGATCTGCGAGCGGCCAACGGTTCGATGGTGGCGCAGTTTAGGCGGCGCGAGCTTGCGCGCTTCCTCGCCCAGGCGCGAGCTGACGCGCGCCACCAGACGTTCGTCGAGCGGGAAGCTCAGGCGATATGCGCCATGCGCTGTGCACTCGATACCCTGAATCGTCACTGTGCGCGGCTGGTCGAACTCGGTATGCAATCGTGACGTGATGCCCAGCGTCACCAGCAGCGAGGCCACATCCTCGAGCAGCGCGCGGTTGACCGACTTCAGCACGAAGCGCCGGTCGGCCAGCATATAGCCGTCCGCGTCCAGATAGCCGGCGATGAAAGACAGGCGCTGCGACTCGGGCAGCGACCACACCCACGCCGGCACGCGCTTCTCGGCAGCGCCGCCGGTGAACCCGTTCAGCGTAAACAACTCCGCTAGTTCCTTGCTGCTCCAGGCCAGATGATTGCCGTCGGCGCGCTCGGTGGGTTTTGCGTCAATCAGCGCCGTCATCGCGCCCATCAGCCGGTCGCGCGCGCGGTCCGCCGGCGGCGTGGAGAAGCCGACTTTGGCCCAGCGCACAACGCCGTCTGTCTTGCCGGGTTGTGCGTCAATGTTGCCGTCGCCAACCCAGTATCCAAACAGCCACATGATGTCGTCTGTCGTTTCCGCGACCTCGCCCAGCCGCGAGTCGCGCGCGCGCATCATGCTCAGTTCGGGTGCGTACTGGTTGGATGAGTTGAACGCGGTGGTCAGTGCCGGCAATTGCAGCGCGCGCGGCGCGCCGTAATCCAGCGACACGCGCGGGATGATGGCCTGCTTCAGTTGATCCGCGCGCACATAGGCCAGGCGATAGCGGCCCAGTTTCTTTGGCGCGCTGGCATCGTACCCATAGGAGTAGAACGGGTGGTTGGCGGTGACGCGCAGTTTGCGCTCGCCCACCGACACGGTATGCACCGGCTGATAGCCCGAAAACCGCTTCGCAACCACGCGGCGGAAACACAGCTTGCCGGCGCGCTCATCATAGGACAGCACCTTGTCGCCAACGTTCAGCGACTCGATTGTCCTCAGGCCATCCGGCGTGGTCACAGTCGAGCCTTCTGCCAGGCAGCCCAGATTGCCGTCCACCCATTCCATTGTCGCGCCTTCGTAGGCCACCGCGCGCTTGGTCACCAGGTTGTACACATTCGTTGACCAGTTCTGAATGGTGGTGTAGCGGCAGCGCCCGCCTTTCTTCACGATGATCTCGACCACCGCGCTGTGCAGCGAGTCGCTGGAATAGATCGGGGCCGTGCAATTGTGAGACACAACCCCCTCGCACACATAGGACTCGTCCTCTTCAACCGAGAAGTTGTAAACCGTCGTGTCCATCTCCTCGATCTCAATGGAGCGGATCGGGACGTACATGTACTGCCCGTCAATATGGAATGGTGAGCCACTGAGCGCTCCATCAGGCGCGGCGCGGCCGACTATTTCGCCAAAGCGCGAATTCCACGGCGAAGAGATCACTACCGCGTATATGGGCTGACGCGGCGCAGCGCGCAATTGATAATTTACCGACGCCGGAATTTGCAAGCGCAACAGTGCGTCGCGGAACGCATACGCCAGTTCCGCCGAAATGGTGTTGAAGCGGAACATGTTCTTGTGGGGATCATAGCTTCCATCCCCGCGCCACATCCCGCGCACCCACTGAGTCAGTTGCGCGGTCGGCGCGGTTCGCACGAACTCTGGCACTCGCTTGTCATAGACGGTTGCCCCGAATTCGCGGGCAAATGTTCGCGCCATCTCAGTCGAACAGACAACCAGTGTCTGGCCGTTCTGCCGAGGCTTGTTCTCTATGGGTGTCTTGCCAAAATACTGCTGTATCAGGTTGCGTGTGTCATCCAGGTATTCTCTCTCTGCCACATTGAACGAGAATGACAAGTAATGCTCCTGATCCACGTGTCCCTCGGCATGGAAATAGCCAAGCAGGCGGAAGAAGTCTGGCTCCAGGGGCAGGGAAACATCGCGCTGGGCTGGCGCGTGACGCCCGCGCCCAACCGGCACAGTCAGAGTGCGCTGCGCAAGGGTCGGCGCATCCTCAGTCTGCGGCACAGGGATGGCCAGATAATCGCCCGGCTTCACTTCTGAAGCCGTTAGCCACTCGGATTTGAATGAGGCATTGCGAGAGTGCGCCCGCTCGCGGCGCACCACAAGCAGCGGGTGTTCTTCCGTGACCCGCAGGGTTTGTCGGCTGTCTCCGAAGTAGCGGATGTTGTAAATCGTGCCGCGATAAGGGCGTTTCATGGTGTGATAGACCCTGCGATAGCGCCCTTTGTGGGTCAGCACTTCGTCGCCAACTTGTATCTGCTCGATCGGTTTTTCGCCATGTCGGGTGCGCACTCGCGCGCCGGCGAGGAAGCACCCCTCAACATAGTGCACATACGCGCCCTCATCGACGATGATGAGCGTGCGCTCGAACTGCCCCACGTTCTTCGCGTTGATGCGGAAGTAGGCTTGCAGCGGCAGGTCGATCTTCACCCCCGGCGGCACATAGATGAACGAGCCGCCCGACCACACCGCGCTGTTCAACGCGGCAAACTTGTTGTCGGTGTAGGGAATCACCGTGCCGAAGTGCTCGCGGAACAATTCCGGGTGCTCGCGCAGGCCGGAGTCGGTATCCAGGAAGATCACGCCCTTCTCGGCCAGGTCTTTGGCCAGGTTGTGATAGATCACTTCCGACTCGTACTGCGCACCAACGCCGGCCAGATACTTCTTCTCGGCTTCCGGGATGCCCAGTCGGTCATACGTGTTCCTGATCTCCGCCGGCAATTCATCCCACGATTCGGCCTGCTCATCAGTCGGTTTGATGTAGTAGAAGATGTTGTCGAACTGAATGTCTTTCAGCGCCGGCCCGCCCCAGTTTGGCATCGGCTTCGACTCAAATGACTCGAGCGACTTGAGCCGGAACTCCGTCATCCATTGCGGCTCCTGCTTCATCCAGGAGATCTCCTTGACGATCTCGGCATCCAGGCCCCGGCGGCTCTTGAAGGTGTAATTTTCAGCCTCGTGAAAGCCGTACTTCTCCGCATAGCTCTCATTGACATCGACTTGCGTTTTGGTTTCAGCCATCTCACTTATCCTTGTGAATCAGGTTGGTCAGGTTAACCTTACGAATCTTCCCAACCTTACGAACTTTCCGAACCTTAAAAACTTGCCTGCTCCGGCTCGCGCAGCCAGTCGTAGCCCTTCTCTTCAAGGTGCAGCGCCAGATCCGGCCCGCCCTCTTCCACGATGCGCCCGTCGATCAGCACATGCACGAACTGCGGCTTGATGTAGTTCAACAGGCGCTGATAGTGTGTGATGACCAGCACGCTCATCTGCGGGTCTTTGTCGTGCAGCGTGTTGACGCCTTCGCTGACGATGCGCAGCGCGTCGATGTCCAGGCCGGAGTCGGTTTCGTCCAGCACGGCGATCTTCGGCTTGAGCATCGCCATCTGCAAAACCTCGGCGCGCTTCTTTTCGCCGCCGCTGAACCCTTCGTTCAGATAGCGGCCGGCGAAAGACTCATCGACCTTCAGAACGCGCATGGCTTCGCGCAGTTGTTTGCGAAACTCCGGGATCGGCATGCCTTTCACGTCAGAGGGCAGCACGCCGCCGTTGCGCGCCGCCGCTTCGGCTTTGATGCGCGCGTTCAACGCTGTGCGCAGGAAGTTGGCCACAGTCACACCCGGGATGGCGACCGGGTACTGGAAGGCCAGGAACAGGCCGGCCCGGCTGCGCTCGTCCGCCTCCATCTCCAGCACATTCTGACCGTTGAAGACCACTTCGCCTTCAGTTACCTCGTAAGCCGGATGTCCCATGAGCGTGTAGGCGAGCGTGCTCTTGCCCGAGCCATTTGGCCCCATGATGGCGTGAATCTCGCCCTGATTCATGCTCAGGTTCAAGCCTTTCAGGATGGGCTTGCCCTCGATGCTGACGTGCAGATTGCGTATTTCAAACCACTTTGCTGTGTCCACGTGTATTCCTCTCGATTGCCGGCCTGGGCTGCGCCGGAAGATTCTGTACTCTCTGATCCGGCAGTATAGCCGCGTCACCCGGTGCTGTCAATATTTATCATGGTGATCTGTTTTATTATTCTGCCTCAGATGGCTGAGCGCAGGATGAGAAAACGGGGCAAGCGCAGATTTGCGCGTCGAGCGCAGGGGAGACGGTCAATGTGCGCCGGCAGGGGAGGGCCGTCAATCAGCCGGCGATGTCTTCAAGAAAACGGCGCGCGCCATCGAGCAGAACGTCTTCGCTCTCCGGCGCAAACGGCGCGGGGTGGTTGCACCATACGTTGCCCAGCTCGACCTCGCAGCCGCCTTCCAGGATTTGCCGGCGCGTGGACAGACAGGCTGCCACGTCGTTGGTGTACCCCACCGGCACAACGACCTGGCCGGCCAACAGGCGCTTGAGCTGCAACCCGTATTCCACGCTGACCTCTGCGCCGATTCCAGGCAGCGTGAGCGTGTCGGCCAGTCGCCAGGCGGTTCGTCATCGATCCGCACAGCGCCGCGCCGCTGTAAAGCCTGATTGCCCAGAACATCCGCGATCTGATCGTCCAGCAGAAGCTGAAGCCGGATGAAGCGTTGCCTTCCGAATGGGAACTGAGCGCGTACTACGGAGCCAGCCGGCTGACCGTGCGGCGCGCGCTGGACAGCTTGAGCCGCGAGGGCTGGGTGCGGCGACGGCACGGTGTCGGCACATTTGTCGCCAATCCCAGAACAACTCAGATTGCGCCCGGCAAACTCAGCTTTACCCGCCAGATGCTGGCCATCGGCCGCTCGCCCGCCAGCCAGACAGTCAACGTTGAAGTCATCCCCGCCGCGCCCGATGTCGCTGCCCGGCTCAAGATCAAGCCGGAGACACCGGTAGTCTCGATCACGCGCCTGCGTCTGGCCGATGGCGATCCGATCATGCTGGAAACCGCGATGCTGCCGGCGGAACGTTTTCCCAGCCTCGAGAACATGGACAACTGGACGCGCGGCTCGCTCTACGAAACGCTGGAAACGCGCTACAGCACCAAAGTGACCCTGATGGATCAAACCCTTGAACCAATCCTGCTGGATGAGAAAGACGCCCTGTTGTTGCGCGCCCGTCCAAACAGCCCGGCCATTTACAGCGAGGTCGTGTCTTACGCCGAGGATGGTTCGCCCATCGAGTATTCGTGGTCTGTCACACCGGGTGAGCGCTCACGGTTTTTCTTCAGCTTCCAGCGATCCGAGCAGGTGTAATCCACTGTGACCCTCCCCAGGCGCCAAACCTGCGCGGGCAGCGCCTGCTCAGCGTGAACCCTCGCGCAGGGTGTCGATTGACTCATCCGATCCGGCGCTGCGTTGCCGCCCCGACAACAACGCCAGTGTGATAATGACGCCGGCCATCACGACGCCCAGCGTCACCAGTTTGAGCAGCGGCGGCTGCGCAACGAGTGCCACCACTCCGAAGGCCAGGCAAACCGTCGCATACAACGCCACAATCCGGCGCGCGCTCCACCCGGCATCGGCCAGCCGGAAATGCAAATGCCCCCGATCCCCCTGAAAAGGGCTTTTGCCGCGCCGGGCGCGATCGATGACCTGCCAAACCACGTCGGCGATGGGCAGGCCCATCACCAGCAACAACAGCGCCACCTTTGCGCCGGCGATGATCCCCAGGCACGCCAGCGTGAAGCCCAGGTACTGCGCCCCGCTGCCCAGGAAGATGCGCGCCGGCTGAACGTTGAACACCAGAAATCCCAGCAGCGCGCCGGCCAGCGCAATCGGCAACAATGCCACGCTGTATTGCCCTTCGCGCAGCATGTGAATGGCGGTCACGCTGGCTGCAATCAGCGACACCGTAGCCGCCAGTCCATCCACGCCATCCAGGAAGTTCACCGTGTTCATCATGCCCACGAACCAGAAGGCGCTTATGGCGATCACCTGCCAGCCGGGCAACACCTGCTCCTGCCCGATGAACGGATTGTGAAAACGCTCGATGAAGATGAGATGCGCGATCGCGATCGCCGCGCCAAGCCCCTGGGCGATGAACTGCGGCCCGGCGCGCAGCTCGAACCGGTCGTCGAGCAGGCCGGCCACAAAGATCACTGCGCTGCCCAACAGCAGGCCGGCCAGCCGCGCGCCTTCCTGCGGATCGAGTGTGGGCACGCCGAATGTCTGGCTGAGCAGCGCAGCGCCGATGAATGCGCCGAACAACGGCACGGCCCCCAGCCGCGACGTGACCCGGCGATGTTTGCGCCGGCCGCCCGGCCTGTCAGCGATGCCGAGCTTCAGGCCGAGTTGGATCGCCGCCGGCGTCAGCGCAAGCGCCAGCGCAAGCGCGATGGCAAAGGTTGCGGCCATGGCTGGAACGGGCACACCGCGATTGTAACCGCCGGCACGGATATAATCGCCGCGTGCAGCGTGAACCCTCTGGCGAGTCGCGGCGCCCATCGCGTTTCGTTTCCGCCCTCAACCAGTTTGGCGACGCGTTTCGCCGGCACTGGCTGGCGATGATCGTCGGCATGTTGCTGGTGTATGTCGGCCTGCCGTTTCTCGCGCCGGTGTTGAAGAAGGCCGGCGCCGACGGCCTGGCGCAGGCCATCTATCAGCCCTATAAGTTCGTCTGTCACACCTACGCTTTTCGTTCGTTTTTCCTGTTCGGCGAGCAGGTAGTCTATGCGCGCGGCGAGGGCGAAGGCGAGTTCGAGCGCGCCACCGGCATCAACCCCATGACGCCGGCCGGCCTGTTCCAGGCGCGCGACTTTCAGGGCAATGAGCGCGTCGGCTACAAGGTGGCCCTGTGCCAGCGCGACATTGCCATCTACCTGAGCATTGCCGTCAACGGCATGATCTTTGCCGTTGTGCGACGCCGCGCCAGCCGGCCTATCCCCTGGCTCCTGTTCGTGCTGATCGGTGTGCTTCCGATTGGGCTGGATGGTTTCTCGCAGTTGCTCAGCCAGCCGCCGCTGGCGATTCTGCCGTTCCGCGAAAGCACCTGGCATCTGCGCGTGCTCACCGGCGCCCTGTTCGGCGTCGGTGTGGCCTGGCTGGCCTTCCCGTTGATCGAAGCCAGTTTCGCCACCGAACCGCGCGTTCTTGATCCCCTCCCAAAACCCAATCCGTAGGACGCTCCAACCAATACGCAATACGCAATACGCAACACGCATGACTACCCCGCCCCCCCAACCCAGACGCCGCCCGGCATGGCCGATCCTGATTCTGGCCGGCATCGCTGCGCTGTTCGGCTTTGGCGCCGGCCTGTTGATCGCCACCAGCGCCGGGCAGCCGGCCGCCCCCATCAGCTTGCCGGCTGCGCCCGTCATGCAGTTTCTGCGCGAAAACGAGCCTGCGCCGGACTTCGCGCTGCAGACCTTCGACGGCCAGACGGTGCGGCTCAGCGACTTCAAGGGCCGGCCCGTGCTCATCAACTTCTGGGCTTCGTGGTGCCCGCCCTGCAAAGAGGAAACGCCCGATCTCATCGCCGCCTACAACGAACTGAAAGAGGTCAATCCCGCCTTCATCGGCATCGGCACGCAGGATGACACCGGCAAGCTGAAGCAGTTTGCCGAGCAATACCAGGTTCCCTACCTGGTGGTGGAAGACCCGCTGGGCAAGGTGAGCAACCAGTATCGCGTGCTGGGTCTGCCCACCACTTTTCTGATTGACAGAGATGGCATTCTGCGCAGGATTATCAACGGCGTTGTCACCCGCAACCAGATCATCACAGACATGCGGGGCCTGGCGCAGTGACAGCCGCCCCATGCAACACACGGAGGTAGCACCATGAGCGAAACACCCATCGTCCTCGGCGTCATCGGCGGGAGCGGACTCTACGCGATGCCCGGCCTGACCGACATTACCGAGCAGCGCATCCAGACGCCGTTTGGCGACCCCTCGGACGCCATTGTGATCGGTTCCCTGCGCGACAGGCGCGTCGCATTTCTGCCGCGCCATGGCCGGGGGCACCGTTTCAGCCCCAGCGAAGTGCCCTATCGCGCCAACATGTACGCCATGAAGGCCCTTGGCGTTAAGCACATCGTCAGTGTCAGCGCGTGCGGCAGTCTGCGCGAACACATCAAGCCGCGCGACGTGGTTGTGCCCGATCAACTGGTGGACTTCACACGCGGTAAACGCGCGCTGTCGTTTTTCGAGGCCGGCTGGGTGGCGCATGTCTCCATGGCCGACCCGTACTCAAAGTCGCTCAGCGCGGCGCTGGTGAAGGCCGTGCGCGACGCCGGCGGCGCAGCCCACGCCGGCGGCACATTTGTCACCATCGAAGGGCCGCGCTTCAGCACCAGAGCCGAGAGCGCCATGTTCCGCGCCTGGGGCTGCGACATCATCGGCATGACGGCTTCGCCCGAAGCGGCGCTGGCCCGCGAGGCGGAGATCGATCTGGCCGTCATGGCGCACGTCACCGATTACGACGTGTGGCATGAGTCGGAAGAGCCGGTCACTACCGAGATCGTCATCGAGCGGCTGAATGCCAACCTGGCGCTGGCGCAACAGGCCATTGCCAATGTCGTTGCTGTTGTTGAATCGCTGCCCCACGAGACCGAGGGGTGCATGCGCTATGCGACCATCAGCGCCGCCGAGCGTATTCCACAATCGGCCCGTGAGCGGCTATCATTGCTGATGGGTAAATACCTGCTCTGATAGTTCGTCAAGGGATTTGATAAGTTGAGCGAGGATGTCTCCGCCCGCGCGGGGATGATGGAGAAAACGTCGTTCCCGCGCAAGCGGGAGTCCAGTCCACTCACATGCGCGCGGTCCGCGACGCAGGCCGTCATGTTGCAGTTGACGAACTGCTGCGAGCTTCCGCGATAATTCGCTGCAAAAAAGGAGTTGCACGCCATGCAAACGCCTGTTCGCTCCAAACCGTCCGCGCCAGCCGCGTTGTGGGCGCTGGCGCTCGTTTCTTTGCTGTTCAATGTTGCGCTGGTCGCGCTGGTGGTTGTGGCGGTGATATCAGCGCGCCAGTTCGCCGCCGACACCGCCGACGCGCTCGTTGCTCTGGGGAATCAGGACATCAATTACACCTTTCGTCTGAATCAGACCGTGCCGGTGAGCGCCGAGGTGCCATTTGCGCAGAGCTTTGTCGTGCCGATTCGCCAATCCATCGATATCAACACAGTGGTGGCGATTTCGCGCGAATTGCCGGTCATCGGCGTGATCGATCTCGACGTGCCGATTCAGACCTCCATCCCCGTCAGCCTGTCGGTGCCTGTCGCCATCAGTCAAACTTTTCCCGTCAACGCCGACGTGCCGCTGAATCTGGAGATTCCGATCAGCATTCGGGTCAACGAGACGCCGCTGAAAGCGACCATCGATTCGGCGGTGCGCTCGCTCAACATGTTCGCGGGTCGCTGAATGCCGGCTGAATCAGATAATTGATGATCCCCAGCGGCGGCTCGCCGCGCAACACGCGCAGCGCATTGTCATAGAAGCGGGCGAACTCGCCGGCGGATACGTCGTTGCACGAGCCGATGTGCGGCGTGAGCACGACATTTGCCTCTGGATTGCGCGCAATCAATTGCAGTAATGGGTTGTCCGGCCGGATCGGCTCCCATTCGTAGGTGTCGAAGGCCGCCCCGCTTAGATGCCCCTGCTCCAGCGCATCGACCACGGCCCGCTCGTCCACCACGCTGCCGCTGCCGGCTTCGACCAGCGCGGCGCCGCGCTTCATCATGGCGATGCGCGCCGCGTTCAGCCAGCCATCGGTCTCCGGGAAGTAGGGCAGCAGGCACACCACGATGTCGCTTTCGCGCAGCAGGTTTTCCGGGTCGCGGTAAACGATGTTGAATGACTGCTCGATGTGGGGCGGCAACTGTGCGCGCTTGTTGTACAGCGCGTGGCACTGCCATCCGGCCAGCCGGCGCGCCAGTTCCGCCCCGATCTCGCCAAAGCCCAGAATGCCCACCGTTTTGCCGCACAACAGGCCGACCCGGGTTTGCCGGCTCCAGTTGAAGCAGAAGACATCCTCCGTGGTGCGGCGCGCCGGCCCGCCGATGAACTGCTCCGGTGGTTGCCGCAACAACAACTGCTCCGGCATGACCCGCCGCAGCACAGCCAGCATCTGCATCATCACATGCTCGGCCACGGCGATCGTGCCCACGATCGGCTGCGCCGCCACCGGCACGCCCCGGTCGCGCGCGGCTTGCAGGTCGATGTCGTGAACCAGCGACCCGATGCGCTGGATGAGCCTGAGCCGCGCGCCGGCGGCGATGATGTCGCGGTCAATCGCGCCCGATCGCTCGCTGATGAGCACATCGGCCTGTTGAATCAGCTCAAGCAACTCTGCTTTGGATGGGTTGCGGCGCATGATGACGTTCAGGCCGGCCGGCGCGGCCTCCAGCCGCCATTGCTGATGCTGCCGGCCCAGCGGGCACAGGTAAAGCACATCCAGGTTCGACATGCGGCGAGTGTACACTAGGCGCACTGTCTGGCGCGCATTCGCCGGCCCGATTGCCCAGGTCAGGCGCGAATGCGCCAGCGCAAGGAGCGCCACAATGGTTGCACCTGTTCAGGCCCGGATCACGGCACAGGCTCAGGCATGGGAGGATGCCATTCCCGACTACCCCTCCCGCGCCGAAGATATCCCGCCGCTGGAGAACGGCGACCGGCTCAGCCGGCGCGAATTCGAGCGGCGTTACGCCGCCATGCCCGGTCTCAAAAAGGCTGAACTCATCGAAGGAGTGGTGTATATGCCCTCGCCGGTGCGCATCGATTTTCATGCGTTGCAACACAGCCTCGTGATCGGCTGGCTGACGGTCTTCTATGCCGCAACGCCCAACCTGATCCTCGGCGACAACGCGACGGTGCGGCTCGACGCTGACAACGAGGCGCAGCCGGATGCTCTGCTCATGATTGCGCGGGGCGGGCAGGCGCGCGTGGATGAGGATGGCTATGTGGCCGGCGCGCCTGAGTTCGTATTCGAGGTGGCTTCCACCAGCGCCGCCTATGACCTGCACGAGAAGCTGAATGTATATCGGCGATGCGGCGTGCAGGAGTACGCCGTTTGGCGCACGCGCGAGGCCGTCCTGGACTGGTGGCGCTTGAGGGATGGCGTCTATGAGCCGTTGCCGCCAGATGAGTCAGGCATGCTTGTCAGCGCAGTTTTTCCCGGCCTGCGCCTGAACGTCGCGGCGCTTCTGCGCGGCGACATTGCTGCTGTGCTGGAGACGCAGCGACAATCGCTGATGCAGGAGGAGCACGCGCGGTTTGTCGACTGGTTGAGAAATCTGCGCACATGACGCCGGCCCCGAAGATCGTCTTCATCGGCGCCGGCAGTCTCACTTTCGGGCCATCCGTCCTGGGCGACCTGTTCAGCCTGGCCGACCGGCTGCGTGGCAGCGAGGTCTGGCTGGTGGATGTGAACGAGCCGGCGGTGACCCTCATGGCGCAGGTGGCCGCGCGCGCCAACGATGCGCTGGGGCAGCCCTTTGCGCTGCGTCACACCACCGCGCGCGCAGACGCTTTGCCTGGCGCAGACTTCGTCATCGTGTCGGTGGCCATCGATCGGCTGAATACGTGGCGGCTGGACTGGCAGATTCCGCTCAGGCATGGCGTGCGCCACGTGCTGGGCGAAAACGGCGGGCCGGGCGGCCTCTCCTACGCCTTGCGCAGCATTCCGCTCGCGCTGGGTATCGCCCGCGACGTGGAGGCGCTGTGCCCCAACGCGCTGCTCATCAACCTGACCGATCCGCTCAGCCGGGTGTGTCTGGCGCTCAGCCGGCGCACGCGCGCGCGCTTCGTTGGGCTGTGCCACCAGATCGGCGAGGGCTACCGGCTGGTGAATCGTGTGCTGGGCCTCGTCTCGCCCGATGGCAAAACTGAAGACGCGCTGACGGCCGAGATCGCGCAGCGGATTCAGATCACCGCCGCCGGCCTGAACCACTTCACGTTCATCCTCGACATGCGCGAGCGCGACAGCGGGCGCGATGTGTACCCCATCTTCCGCGACAAAGTGAAGCGGATGCCGCCGGATTTTGCGTTGATGTCGCGCCGGCTGCTCGACACGTATGGGCTGTTCTGCGCCGTCGGCGATCTGCGCGCCGGCGAATTTGTGGGATTTGCGCACGAGACCATCCCGCTCACCGGCTACGACTTCGACGCGCACGAGCGCCGCGCCGACGCCCAGCGCGCGCACTTACAAGCCATTGCGCGCGGCGAAGCGACGCTTGACATCCGCCCATCCGGCGAAGGGGCGGCGCACATCATCGAAGCCGTTGCGCGCGATCTGAACCGCCCGGAGTGGGCCGTCAACGTGCGCAATGAGGGCTGTATCGGCAATCTGCCGGCCGGCGCGATTGTGGAAGTGCCGGGCCTTGTGAACGCAGCCGGCGTCCACGGCGCGCCTGTCGGCGACTTGCCGGCCGGCCTGGCCGCGCTCATGCGCCGCGAGATCGACATTCAGGAGCTGGTGGTCGAGGCGGCCGTAAGCGGGGATCGCCGGGTTGCCTTACAGGCGCTGCTGCTCGACCCGCACATTCATTCATACGCGCAGGCCGAACATTTGTTGGACGATCTGTTGCGCGCGCACGCGAAGCATTTGCCGGCCTGTTGGACGGAATGAGTTGCGGCTGACAGCCGTTGCAGGCCGGAATTCATTCCGGCCTGCAACGATTGCGGCTGACGGCTGCTCAGTATCGCCCCAGTTCCAGCCCCTTCTGGATGAAGTAGCGGTACGTGTCGTAATAGACGGTGTTGGGGATGGAGTGATCGCTGTGCAGCACATAGCCAAATCCCTGTTTGACGGTTGGGATCTTGGCTTCCAGCTCGGCGTCGATCACGGCGCGGTCGTTGGTGTACAGGGCGCGCACGTCGATGCCGCCCATGAACGATAGCCGGTCGCCGTACTCATGGTGCAGCTTGAGCAAATCCATGCCGGCCTTGACCTCGATCACCTGCAGCATATCGATGCCGGCGCGCAACATGCCCGGCAGCAGCGGGGCCACATAGCCGCACGAGTGCATGATGACCGGCAGGCCCTTGCTCCTGGCAAAGTCGATGGTGAGCTTGTGGGCCGGCTCGATGATCTCACGGTACATGGCCGGCGACATGAACGGGCGCTGCTTGAAGCCCATGTCTTCGTAGTACCAGATGCCGTCGGGCAGACCCTCCTCTGCGAACAACATCTCCTGCAAGTCCACATTCAGTTGCGCGTAGGTCATGGCCATGTCGCGCACCCAGTCGGGGTCTTCGGCCATGCCGATCAACATCCACTGGTGGCCGGTGACATCCTTCATGATCTCGAACACGTTGACGCCCGACCAGGCGAAGAAACGGTTGGCCTGGCGCGCGCGCTCTCTGACGGCGCGATAGTCCCCGAACTTGATGCGCCGGCGCTCGGCTTTCAGCTTCGGCTTGATGTGCGTTTCCCAGCCGGCGCGATCCTTGACCAGAAAATCGACGTGCTCCGGCGTGGCGTCGTGCAGCTTATGCACGCGCATCACGGCGTAGTTGCCGTTGCGTACCACGCGGGTCTCCTCGGTCTCCTCCAGAACTTCGGGCACGAAGTCCAGATCGGCCACCATGTCGAACGGCCACGCCAGTTCCAGATCGAAACCGAAATGATCGGAGAGCGATTCATCCGGCTTCAGGTAGCCCTGTTGCGTCCAGGTTGCCTGCGTGTCGTTCCAGAAATGCTCGAACAGGCCGATGCGGTCCACCGGCCTGCGGCGCAGGATATTCTCGATACGTTCTCGTCCGGTCAGTTCCATGTGGGGTCTTCTCCCGCTCAAAGATTCGCGTTGAGGCCGGCAGCCGGTTGGCGCGTCTGTTGAACCGGCCTGCCGGCCAGACAATCCATTTCAGACAGCGCGCGCTCGGCGCTTCTGCAATTCTGCAAGTGTCTGCTCGTGCCCGGCTTTGGTGATCGGGAAACGCCACACCAGCCACATGCCGATCAGCAGCACAATCGCCGGCACAGGCCCGATCATCCAGCGAATGGCCAGCAATGCGCTGTCGGGCTGGACGATGGGCGTTGTGGCATCCGCCGGCGGGGTGATGTAGCCGGCCAGCGCCAGCACCTGGCTGACCAGAAACAAGCCGACGGCCAGCCCCAGCTTTTGCAGCAGCACGAAGAAGCCGTAGAACGCTCCCTCGCGCCGGCGGCCGGTCTCCAGTTCGTCCAGCTCGATCACATCGGGCAGCATGGCCCACGGCACCAGGTACGCTGTCGCCACGCCGACGCCGGCCAGCGCGCCCAGCGCAATGATGATCCAGGCCGGCCAGTCGGGTTGCACCACAAACAGCGCGAACGATACCGCGATCCAGAAGCCCATGCCTCGAAAGTACACGCCCTTCTTGCCTGTGCGCCGGCTGACGCGCGTCCAGATGAACAGCCAGATCAGCGCGCTGCCCTGCACAGCCAGAATCACCAGCGGCGTCAGGTCGGGCTGGCGCAGCCAGTAGGTGAGGTAGTACACCACGATGGTCGAGACGGTTTGCACCACCAGCCACGAAGCCAGATAGATGCCGGTGACGTAGCGAAAGGCGCGGTTGGCAAAGGTGAAACGCAGCGCCTGGGCAAAGGGCATGGGCGCTTCTTCCTCCGCGGTGTGGCGCTCGTAGGTGCCCCAGAAGGCGAAGAAGAACGGCACGGTTGCCACGACCGCCCACACCAGCGCCGACACCGCGTAAGCGGTTTGCAGGCCGGCGCTCGGCTGAATGGCGTTGACGATGATGGGGTGCGCCACAGCCGCGATCAGCCCGCTGCCGATGGAGAACGCAAAGCGATACTGATTCAGGCTGGTGCGTTCGTCGTAGTCGCGCGTCAGTTCCGCCGTCAAGGCCGTGTAGGGCACATTGACCACGGTGAAGGCCAGATCGAGCGCCAGCGACACCACCAGGTAGTACACAAACCTGCCGGCGTCGCCCAGTGGCGGCACGAGGAACAACAGAAAGAAGGTCAGGCCAAACGGCACTGCGCCGAACAGAAACCAGGGGCGCCGCCGGCCCCAGCGCGTATGCACGCGATCGGAGATCATGCCCACCAGCGGGTCATTGATCGAATCCCAGATCTTGTTCAGCAGCAGGATCAGGCCGGCTGCCGCCGGCGGCACACGGGCCACGTCGGTCAAAAAGTACAGCAGGAAAAACGACATGATGGCCGTGGCGACAGCCGGACCGACATCGCCGGCGCCAAAGGCCAGTTTGGTCACGAAGGGAACCTTATCGCTTGCAGGGACAGGGGCTGCTGCTGATTGCATCGGTGAACCTCCGCCGCACAGTGTATATCACCGGCGCGGAGAGCGGGAGAGGGTGAGGGGGTGACAGGGTGAGGGGGTGACAAGGTGAGGGGGTGAGGGGGTGAGAGCGCAAGGGAATTGTTCAATCGTCAATCGTCAATCGCTCAATCGTCAATCCCTCAATCGCTTAATCGTCAATCGCTACACCAGCCGGCGCAACAGGCGCAGCAATTTGTCTGAATAGGGCATATACCGTTGCCGGATATCCAGCCAGAATGGCTTCTTCAGCACAGCCTTTGGATGCGTGAAGGTGTCGAAGCTGTAGCGCCCGTGATACTTGCCCATACCGCTGGCGCCCACGCCGCCGAACGGCAGATGCGAGTTGGCATAGTGCAGCATCACATCGTTGATGCATACGCCTCCGGACGATGTCTCGCGCAGAATGCGTTCCTGGTTCGCCACGTTTCGAGAGAAGAAATACAGGGCCAGCGGCCTGGGGCGCGCGTTCAGAAATCGAATGGCATTGTCGAAGGTGTCGTACGTGACGATTGGCAACACCGGCCCGAAGATCTCTTCCTGCATCAGCGGGCTGTCGAGCGCCGGCGCGTCGATCAGCGTCGGCGCGATGTAGCGGTCTGCGGCATCCGTTTCCCCGCCGTGCGCGATGCTGCCGTGCGCCAGCAACGCGCGCAGCCGGTTGAAGTGCCGCTCATTGATGATTCGCCCGTAGTCCGGGCTGCGCTGCGGATCGTCGCCAAAAAATTCGCGGATGGCGGCGCGGGCCAGCGCGATGAACTCATCCCTCATGCGCCGGTCAACCAGCGCGTAGTCCGGCGCGATGCAGATCTGCCCGGCGTTGGTGAACTTGCCCCACACGATGCGCCGCGTCGCTGTTTCCAGGTCGACATCGGCGTCAATGACTGCCGGGCTTTTGCCGCCCAGTTCCAGTGTCACCGGCGTCAGGTGCTGTGCGGCTGCCTGCAGGATCAATTTGCCCACCGCCGCGCCGCCGGTATAGAAGATGTAGTCGAATCGCTGCGCCAGCAGGGCCTGGGCGACCTGTGCATCGCCCTCGATCACGGTGACGTGGCCGGGGTCAAATGTGTCGGCGATCAGCCGCGCCAGCAGGCTTGATGTAGCCGGGGCCAGCTCAGAAGGTTTGAGCACCGCGCAGTTGCCGGCGGCGATCGCGCCGATGAGCGGGGCGACGATTAACAGGAAGGGGAAATTCCACGGCCCGATGATGAGCGCCGTCCCATACGGCTCCGGGTAGACCCAGGCCGACCCCGGCAATTGAACCCAGTGCGCCGGCACGCGCCGGGGTCTGGCCCAGCCTTTCAAGCGCCTGCAAATGTGCTTCAAGTCCTCGAGCGCCACGCCAACCTCGGTCGCAAACCCTTCCACGTCGGATTTGCGCAGGTCGGCCTGCAACGCCGCAAGAATGGCGCGCTCGTTGCCGCGCATGGCGCGCTCCAAAGCGCGCAGTTGCCGGAGCCGGAATTCGACCGGGCGGGTGTGGCCGGCGTCATAGAACGCGCGCTGGCGATCCAGAATTGCGGTGATGTTCGTGTCAGCCATGCGCCGGATTCTAACGGCCTGTTGCCCTCCCGCAGGTTCCGAACCTGCGGGAGGGGGGCGTAAAAGCGCCGGCCCTGAAGTCGCAACATCTTCAGGGCCGGCATCGAGTACCCCCGGCAGGACTCGAACCCACAACACCCGCCTTAGGACGGCGGTGTTCTATCCGATTGACCTACGGGGGCGATTCGCCTGTCCTGATTGTAACTGATCGCGCCAGGGCCGCCGCCAGCGCCTGCCCGTCAATCGGCGCTGCCAGGGTCGGCCCGCCCTCGATCTCGATCACCGGAATCTTGTCCCAATATCTGCGCAGGGCGGCGCGGTCTTCGTCGATGTTGACGCGCGCAATCTCCGCGTTGTGCGCGGCCGCCAGTTGTGTCAGCGGCTCCTCGATCTCCTCGCACAGCCCGCAGCCGGGCCGGTAGTAAAACGTGATGCGCATGACTCGTTTGCCTATAGCGCCTCGATCGCCGGCTGCCACGCCAGCGCAACCAGGTCCACAAAGATGTCGCTCTTGCGCGGCGACACCGGCGTCTGCGTCACATCATCCAATGCCGCCAGCCAGCGACTGTTGACCGTCTCCAGCGCCAGCTTATATTCAGCCCCAATGCGCTCCAGGTCGGCGGTCAATTTGGCGATCACGTCCTCCGACTCTTTCACTTCTTCCTCGGCCGCCAAAGTGGCCCGCCTTTTCCAGGCGCCCCATGACACAGCCCGCCCGGTGCTGCGCTTGTTCCGGCCGATCACAAAGTTGAACACCGACTCGACATTGGTCAGCAGCTCCTCGCGTTTGCGCGCGTCCAGCTCGGTGCGATCCATGCTCAGTTCGCGCTGCTCGCGGGCCAGACGATCCTGAAGCGTCGCGATGCGCCGCTCGAACTGGTTGTGCACTTTGGTTGCGTCGGCGTCGCGCTTTGTTCTGGCTGCGCTCTCGCAGCGTTGGCGGAAAGCGCGCTGGTCTTCATCCGGCCGGCCATACATTCGCAGCGCGCGATTGAACCACACATGGATCACGGCGTTCCGGTAGATGTGCTCGATCAGGGCCCGCTCGGCCTGTTTCATCCAGCGGCTGGTCAGGCCGGGCGGCAGCGCCCCGAATTTCGCTCCGGGCACAGGCGCGCGCGCCAGGGCGTTGACATCAAAGCCAGACACGGTTTGCGCCTGCGTGAAATCGGGCGTTGGCGTCAACTGGCGCAACGGCAACAGGTAGGTGTAACGTTGATTGCTGGTGACGCCGCTGGCGCGATCGGCGAAGCGCACGCTGGCGCTTGCCAGCAGAAAAGGCTGATAGACAGCGCCTGTGGTTTGCCCGGCGCCGGCCGGCAAAAACACTTCGCGCACATCGGGCGGCAGGGCCGGCCGGCCTGTGGTTGTTGAGCGCGCCTCGCCCATCTCTGGCGCCACCTGACGTGCGGCGATCTCATGCGCAACGGCGCCGGCAGCGAGGCCGGAAGGCGCATGTTCCGGCGCAGCGCCGGTTGGCCTGAGCTGGCGCAGTTGCTCGCGCGTCAACGGCCCGCGCAGGAAACTCATCGCCCAGCGCGTGCGCAGAAAGCGCGGCTCGCCGCTGGCGGTCTGTACCAGAAAGGTGCGCGGCGGCAACACGCGCAGCGGCCCTTCGAACGTCTCGCGGTCGAAACCGATGCCGGCGGTCTCCAGACCTTCCAGCGCGCGCGCCCGATCGCGTTCGGTGCGCAGCCGGCCGATGAACCACGTCCCAATGTTGGACAGCGCCTTGTAATCCAGGTCGGCCGGGTTCTGCGTGGCCATGAACACGCCCAGCCCCGCCGCGCGGCCCTGCTTCACCAGCGTCATCAGCGGCGTTTTGGTGGGCGGGTTGCGCGAGGGCGGCAGGTAGCCGAACACCTCGTCGAAATACACCAGACAGCGCAGCGTCGATGTGCCGGTGTGCGAGCGCATCCACAGAACCAGTTGGGAAAGCAGCAGTGTCACAAAGAACTGGCGCTCGGCGTCGCCCAGGTGCGCCAGATAGAACACATTGGCCGGCGTCTTGCCGGCCGGGTTGAGGCTGCCCGGCTCGCGCGCCGGCTTCACCAGATTGGAAATGTCGAGCGGCGGGCCGGATTGCCAGGCTGCGAACGAAGGAGATGCGACCAGCGCGTTCAGCGCCATCGCCAGCTTGAAGCGATCGGCCCGGGGATAGAACACATCCATGTCGAACACGCCGATCTTGCTGACGGGCGGCTCCTGGATCATGCGAATGAGCAGCGCCATGTCGACCGGCTGGCCGGCTCGCCAGGCAGCCTCGAAAAGCGTAGCCAGCAGAATGTGCTCGCGGCTTTTCATCGGGTCGGCCTGAATGCCGGCCAGATCGAGCACCGCCGAGCAGATCTGCGCGATGCGCTCGCGCAGCATCTCCGCGCCGCTGGCCCACGGAATGCCGGCCGGCGGGTTCAAACCCTGCAACAGGTTGACGGCCATGCCGGCGTCGCTGCCGGGCGTGAAGATGCGCACACTGGCGCGGTCGCGCAATGCCTGCGCGCGCTCCGGCCCGATCCCCGACTCCGCCAGGCCCTCGCGCCATTTGCGCGCAGTGTGGGCCGCCAGTTCATCCAGCGTGACCTGGCTGTGCGCGGCTTCGTCCTCCGTCAGCCACGGCTTAAAGTCGGATGGCGCCAGGGCGGGGAAGGTGAGCGCCAGATTGGTGATGTCGCCTTTGGGGTCGATGATGATGAGCGGGATGCCCTGCAGGAGCAGTTCTTCCAGCACACTGATGCCCAGGCCGGTCTTGCCGGTGCCGGTCATGCCCAGGCACACCGCGTGCGTAATGAGATCCCGTAATGTGATCGTGAACGGCGCGTCGGTCGTTTGTTGGCTCGATGGGAAGAACTCCCGGCCCAGATAGAGTTTTCCAGGTTGGTCGATCATGACAGGTTTTTCGGCGTCAGCGTTGGGGTGTAAGCGACTGGCGCACGGCTTGAACACTTCACGCGCCGATGCGCATTTGCACAAATGTTCCAACTTCAGAGGATGATAACATGCCGCAGTCAGACCTGCCGCGCCAGATCGCCAAATCGGGCCGCCACTTCGCCCTGGCCGGTTGCAACGATCAGGCTGCCGTCCTCTTCGACGCGAATGGCGCGGCCGCAAACGACACCCTGGTCGGCCTCGATCTCGACCTGCTTGCCCAGTGTCTCGACGTGGCGGGCGTACTCGCCGGCCGGGCTGCGCTGCCCGCGCGCCAGTTCGTTCTGCCGCTCGCCGACGCGCCGCAGGAGTGACGCCAGGATGCGCTCGCGGTCGAGCGGAATGCCGAATTCGCGCCACAGGCTGGTGGCGCGCTGTTGCACCTCGGCCGGCGCGTCGTCAAAGCGCGTGTTGACATTCAGGCCGATGCCCAGCACCGCATAATCGAAGCGTTCGCCGGTGATGGATGACTCCACCAGAATGCCGCACACTTTGCGCCCATTCAGAAGCACATCGTTGAACCACTTGATGGCGGCGGAGAACGGTGTCGCAGTTGCGGCATCTCTCAGATCTTCGAGGGTGTCAATGACGGCAAGCGCCGCCGACATGGTGATCCAGCCGGCCTGCGCGGGCGCCAGGCGCGGGCGCAGCACCAGCGACAGATACAACGACTGGCCGGGCGGCGAATACCACCCGTGGCCGGCGCGCCCCCGCCCGGCAGTTTGCGCGTCGGCCAGAACGACCGTCCCCTCCGGCGCGCCGCGCTCGGCGAGTTGGCGCGCCACGTCCATCGTCGAGGTAACGACGGTGTGCCGCGTGATGTGGAACTGCATGGTTCGCGCCTGCGGGAGAATCAGTCCCGCTTACCCTTCCGCAATCTCCACATACTCTTCGCGCACGAGCGCGTCGTCGGGAACGCCAAAATAGTCGAGCAGTTTTCCGATGATGTCTGCCTTGCGCGCAGCGTCTCTGGGGCTCCAGGTGCGGCTCTTGATCTCGAGGAAATAGCCGTTGCGCTTTGGCTCGATCATCTGATCGATGTTGATGAAGAGGTTCTCGTCCTCGAAGATGACCTCCCAGCGCAGGCGGTCCTTCTCGATGGTGACTTCGCGCGACGGCTGGAAGTATTCACGGTAGAAGCGCAGGCTGCGATCGGCCGGCGCGATGAAGCGCGAGCGCGACATGAGCACAGAATGCGCGAACTCGCGCTCCTTCTGCGGGCCGATCAGCGTCAGCCGGTAGCGGCTGCTGACGGTGTGCCCATGCTCGTCCACCCCGTCATCCTCTCGATAGCGCAGGCGCGACTCCTCGTTATCGAAGAAGAAGTAGGTGTCGTACTGGCGGTAGTGCACATGCCGGACGACGGCGAGCGGGCTGTTGTCTCCTGCGCCCTGGATTGCGGCAATGACGGGTTGCGCGTCGTCGAGATGGGCCTTGACCTGGATCTCGAACGACTCTTCCTGTTGCACGCCGCCGATGGCGGCCAGCTTGCTCAGCACGTCGCCTTCGCGTTCGATAAGGAAGACATCGATCTGTTTTGCCAGCGCGTTGGCGCGCCGGCGAATGTCCTCCTCGTCCAACGTGAGCAACACGCGATTGCGCATCAGCGGCCGGCCATTCACCCACACATCGCGCACATCGGTCGATTTGCCGGCGTACACGATCTGCGTGTAGACGCTGGCCGGGTCGTGTGACAGGCAAGCGTACTGCGGCGTGTTGTGCAGTCTGTCGAGTTCCAGCACAATCACGTCGGCGCGCTTGCCCGGCGTCAGCGAGCCGGTGATGTCGCCGATGTGCAGCGCGCGCGCGCCTTCGATGGTGGCCATAGCCAGCGCCGCGCGCGCCGGCACGGTGACGGGGTCGCGCGTGCTGCCTTTCGCCAACAGCGCCGCCAGCCGCATCTCCTCGAAGTGATCCAGGTCGTTGTTGCTGGCCGGGCCGTCGGTGCCGATGCCAACGTGCAGGCCGGCTGCCAGCATCTGGGTGACGTTGGCGATGCCGCTGGCCAGCTTGAGGTTGGCGGTCGGGTTGTGCGCCACAGTGGCGCCGGCGCGCTTGAGGGTGCGCATTTCGCCCTGGTCGATGGCGGTGCAGTGGGCGGCGATCACTTTGGCCTCCAGCACGCCGTGTTTTTTCACCCATGCCACCACCGGCATGCCGTTCTCGCGCCGGCAGTCCTCCACTTCCTGATAGGTCTCGCTGATGTGAATGTGCAGCGGCACGTCGTACTTCACGGCTATCTCGGCGCAGCGCCGCATGAGCGCCCCGCTGCACGTGTAGGGCGCGTGCGGCGCAACCACCGGCACGATCAGCGGATGCCCTTTCCATTTCTGGATCAGCGCCTCGCACGCTTCGAGGCTGTCTTCGTATGACGCCGCGTCGGGCGTCGGGTACTGCATGATGGTCTGCGAGCACAGCGCGCGCATGCCGGCGTCGGCGATGGTCTGGGCGATGGTGTCCTCGAAGTAGTACATGTCGTTGACGCATGTGACGCCGCTGCGGATCATCTCTGCGCAGGCCAGTTGCGCGCCGAGCGCGACGAATTCCGGCGAGACGAAATGGCGCTCGACCGGCAGCATGTAGCCATACAGCCACACATCGAGCCGGCGGTCGTCGGCCAGTCCGCGCAGCAACGTCATCGGCACGTGCGTGTGCGCATTGATGAGGCCGGGCATGATGACGCAGCCGGCGCAATCGACGACCTCGCTCGCCTGATAGCGCGCGCAGATCTCGGCGGACGGGCCGGCGGCGACGATGGCGTCGCCTGCGATGGCGACAGCGCCGGCGGGGCACAGCGAGAAGCTGTCGTCCATCGTCACCACAATGCCGTTGGTGAGGAGAGTGTCTACCTGCTGCATGAGGCAGTTATAGCATACCCATGGCCGTGCCTGGCTGTGCGCGGGTGTATTGCTCTGTGGGGGCATGTTGCCGGGTTGACGTTGCGCGCGCGGATCATATCCGGGGATTCATCCGCCGCGCAAATCAGCGGATTGCCCCTGCCGGGAAATGCTCCCTAATTTCCAGCCGATTCCGTGTCTGTCTGCATGAGCCGCCTTCTCGTATCTGTGTTCTGGGTGGTGCGCGATATGCAGAAGCCGGCTAGAAACCGCTTAAATGTGGTCCGACGTGTCTCGGTGTCTCGCCATAACGACCCGGAGCATGTAAAATCAGGCCATGAGCTCGCCACGCGACTCGGTCACACCCACACTTGCAGCCATCCTGCAGGCTACGCATCAGCCTGACCAGCGCATTATGCTGCGCGCCCCCAGTGTGCGGATTGGGCGCGGCGTGACCGGCGCTTATGACATCATCATTCAGCCGGATGATGTGTCTGTGTCGCGCGAGCATGCCTACCTGGTGCTGGAAACGAACGTCTGGGTTTTCCACGACACCAGCCGGAATGGGAGCTACGTAAACGGGGAATTGGTGAAAGGACGGCGCGTGGCGCTCAAGCCGGGTGATCGCATCCAGATCGGCAAGACCTTCGACTACACATTCAGGATCATCAGCCCGACCTATGAGATGCAGCTCGATCCCGAAGTGCCCAGAGACCTGGGTCAACCGTTGTCGGGAGGGACTGAATCGCCACCGAGCAAGACAGGCATCTGGATCAGCCCAAGCGCCGCCGTGTGGCGCGACGGCGCCGTTTTGCCGGCCATGCTTTCGCGCACGGAGTATCGCTTGCTCAAGTTTCTGGCCCGCCGGCCCGGCGATGTGTGTGACTACGATTCCGTCATCCGCGCTGTATGGGGAAGCCCGCGCGAAAAGGACAGCCTGCACGAGCTGATCTATCGCGTGCGACGCAAGATCGAGCCTGATCCCTCCATGCCGCGCTATCTCATCATCCGCTCCGGTATCGGCGTGGTGTTCTTTCCGCAGGGGGCCGACGCCAACGGCGCGGCGCCCGAGGCGTCGCCAACCGATGGCGCGTGAGATCGCCGGCCTTATTCCCACTTGACGCGCAGCACGCAGGGCCTGTGGGTCAGGTGGCCCACCAGGCGTTGTGAGATTTCGCCGGCCCGGCGCTGTTTGAACTCCAGGTCGAACTTCAGCGTGCGTTGTTGAAGCCGCAGGTCGTGTTCCAGTTCGATGTGCAGCACGCGCACGCCGAAGCCCTCGATCTCGCGCCGGATGCCTTCGCTGGGCGTGTCGTCGTCGAGCGTTGTGGTGAGTGAAAGCGAAGCATATCGCTCCACGCCGATGAGCCGATCGAACCAGGGCAGCGACAGCACAACGATCAGCGCGACTCCCAGCCCGATCAGCCCCAGGACAATGTAGCCGCTGCCGTAGGCCAGACCCAGGATGGTCACGTACCACAGGACGGCGGCAGTGGTCAGCCCGCGCACGAGATTGCCCTGGCGCAGAATGGTGCCGGCGCCGAGGAATCCCATGCCAGTGAGCACGCCGGCGGCCAGCCGGGCCGGATCGGGGCGCCAGTCTATGCTGGTCGTCGAGGCTCCGGCGTACCAGAACTCTGACAGCAGGGCTGCCATCGCCGCTGCCACGCACACCAGCGTGGTGGTGCGCAAACCGGCCGGGCGGCCGCGACTCTCGCGCTCCAGGCCCAGGATCAGTCCGGTCACGACCGCAGCGCCCATGCGCAACAGCACAGCGTCAATTGGCAGCGGCATACCTGTTATCACACCACAAAGGGTCGAAGAACACAAAGAGGATCAGGACAGGGATCAGGTTCCCTTTGTGTCCTTTGTTCCCTTGCAGGGCCAGGCGCTTACACGACGACCGGGATCACCATGGGCCGGCGCCGGGTTTCGCCATACACGAACTTGTTCAGCGCGTCCACCGCCTTTTCCTTGAGCACGGCGTCGCTGGTGGTCCCGTTCAGGCTCTTCAGCCCCTCGCGCACCGATTGCGCCATCGTCTTGATGAAGTCCTCGGAATCCTTCGTGTAGACGAAGCCGCGCGTGATGATCTCCGGATCGCCGGCCAGTCCGCCCTGCGGGTCGCGGCGCATGACCAGCAGGATGAAGCCGTCGCGGGCCAGCATTTCGCGGTCACGAATCACGACCGGCCCGATATCGCCCACGCCGCTGCCGTCGATGAACACATAGCCGCCTGGAATGCGGTCGAGCTTGCGCGCCTGGCCATCGGTGAACTCGACCGGCGTTCCGTTCTCGACGACGAACACATTCTCAGCCGGGATGCCGAGTTGCCGCGCCAGCCGGCCATGCGCCGTCAACATGCGCAACTCGCCGTGCACAGGAATGAAGTACTTCGGGCGCAACAGGCTGATCAGCAATTTTTGCTCTTCCTGCCGGGCATGGCCGGACACGTGCACCTGCGCCAGCGGCGAGTAGATCACGTTGGCGCCTTTCTGGAACAGGCGGTTGATGATGCGGTGCACGTATTCCTCGTTGCCAGGGATGGGATGCGCTGACAGCACGATGCTGTCGCCGGGCATGGCGTTGAGCAGTGAATGCCGGCCGGTGGCCATGCGGCCCAGCACGGCGCTTGGCTCGCCCTGTGTGCCGGTGGCCATGACGGCCACCTCGTGCGGCGGCATTTTCACGGCGTCTTCCAGTCTCACCAGCATGCCGTCGGGGATGTCCAGATAACCCATCTTCTGGGCGATCTTGACGTTCTCCATCATGCTGGCGCCGGCGATAGCCAGCCTGCGCCCGTACATCTCGCTGATGTTCACGACCTGCTGCACGCGCGAGATGAGCGAGGCGAAGGTTGCGACAATGACGCGGCCCTCGGCGTCGCGGAACACATTTTCCAGCGCCGGCTCGATGTCGCGCTCGCTGGGGGTGATGCCGGGTTGCTCGGCGTTGGTGCTGTCTGACAACAGCGCCAGCACGCCCCGCCCGGCAAACTCGGCCAGTTTGGCGAAGTCCGGCTTGTGACCGTCCACCGGCGTGTGATCGAACTTGAAGTCGCCGCTGTGGACGATCAGGCCGGCCGGTGTGGTGACGCCCATCCCCACGTTGTCGGGGATGCTGTGGCACATGCGAAAGAACTCGACCTTGAAGGGGCCGATATTGGCGACGCCGTTAGTCGGCAGCGCGTTGATGGTCGTTTTATCCAGGACTTTGGCTTCCTTCAGCTTGATCTCCAGCAGCCCTTTGGTCAGCGCGGTGCAGTAGATCGGCACATTCGGGAAGTCCTTGACCACATAGGGCATGGCGCCAGTGTGATCTTCGTGACCATGTGTGACGACGATGCCGCGAACCTGGTCTCGTCTGTCTTTGAGATACGTATAGTCGGGGATAACGGCGTCGATGCCGTGCATGTCGGACTCGGGGAACATGATGCCGCCGTCCACGAGCAGGATGTTCCTGCCGTATTCGTAGGCCATCATATTCTTGCCGACTTCACCCAGACCGCCGATGGGAATCCATTTAAGCGATTGCGATGCCATGAAAAGAAAGCGTTGTGATGCTCCTCAGTCGGGCACGGCAATACGGCGCCACTCCCGCACAGGGGGGCGGACGTGTCGCGCCCGAAAATGGCGTCCGGCGGCCTGCGGCCTCCGGCGCCTGTGTTGAAAAATGACCCACAACGCGCGCGACTGCCTCGCGCGCGTCAAAGTTCGATAGATGCCAAACACGGCGGGGACGAGTGTGGAGAATATCGGCCATAAGAATGGCTGTCAGGCCGGTCAGGCGCTGAGTCAACCAGGTCAGCAAAGCGCCGACCGATGTGCGCAAGCCACAATGATCGTTCATGCACCGGCCGTGGCTGCGGCCAATCCACACCCCGCCCATCCAAATTACAAGCCAGTACAATCGCCTCATTATACCCTTGAATACCCTTGACTATGGAAAGCTGGAGGAGACACGAACACATGCGGGTCGGAACTGAAGCGCAGGCGATCTGCGCGCACATTGCGGGAACGAACTATTGCCAGGCCGGCGCGACCGTTGCGTTGAGCGGCGCGCTGGCGGCGGCTTTAGGCCAGGCCACGGCCAACGGCAGTCTGGACGAGCAGGTGGCCGGCGCAGCCGCCGAAGCTGCGCGCAGTGTTCAGCGCGCGTTGACAGACATTCGAGAACGTTTCCTCGCGCTGGCCGATCAGGATGGAACGGCCATCGGGGAGATGTACGCTCTCAAGAAGAGCGGTCAGGCGTTGAGAGGGTATGCCCTGTTATGTGACGGCCCGCGTGAAATGGCAGAGCTGGCTATTCGCGCCGCCCGCGCGTTGCAGGATTACCGCCGCTTTGTGTGTGAGCGCACGCGCGACGATCTGGAGTTCAGCATCACCCTGATGGCGACTGTGGCGCGCGCGGCGATGCAGTTGCTGGACAGCAACATGCGCATCTGGCCGCTGCCGGAATTGCTGGCCCGGTATGACACTGTGGTGACAGACCTGGCGGCGCAGATCGACGCGCTCACGCCGGCCAAACGTATCCGCCGGCAAATGGACTGACGGCGCTTGTCACTTTGCCACAGTGGGGCACAATAGGCGGCATGAGCAACACGACTTCGTTCAACGGCCTGGGCATGAACCTGGGCAATCTGTCGCGTCTGTCGCGCGCCAAAACGCGCTCCATCAGCGCCGAAAACTTCACCGGCGAGAAGGGCAAGGGCGGTATGGCGACCGAAGGCACCGGCGCTCATGTCGGGCGCGAGCTGGGGCAGGGCTGGAAAATCTCGCCCAGCGTCAACATCCCGGCGCGCGCCACCTTCGCCCTGGCCGACATCGCCGGCCCCGGCGCCATCCAGCAGATCTGGCTTACCCTGTTCCCCGATTACTGGCGGCGCATGATCCTGCGCATGTACTGGGATGGCGAAGAGACGCCCTCGGTCGAAGCGCCGGTGGGCGACTTTTTCTGCAACGGCTGGTGCCAGCGCAGCAATGTCACATCGCTGGCCGTGTGCGTCAATCCGGCCGGCGGTTTCAACTCGTACTGGGAGATGCCGTTCCGCAGGTCGGCGCGCATCACGCTGGAGAACCGGCACGATGAGGCCGTCACTGTCTACTACCAGGTGAACTACACGCTCACCGAAGTGCCGGACGACGCCGCCTATTTTCACGCCCAGTGGCGGCGCAGCAACCCGTTGCCCTACAAAAACGTGCACACGCTGCTCGATGGCGTCCAGGGCTGGGGTCAATACGTCGGCACTTACCTGGCCTGGGGCGTCAATAACAACGGCTGGTGGGGCGAGGGCGAAATCAAGTTCTACATGGACGGCGACACCGACTGGCCGACCATCTGCGGCACCGGCACCGAAGACTATTTCGGCGGCGCGTGGAACTTCGAGCATCCGCGCGGCGAATATGGCGTGTTCAGCTCGCCCTACACCGGCCTCTCACAGGTTATCAAGCCCGACGGCCTGTATCGCAGCCAGCAGCGTTTTGGCATGTATCGCTGGCACATCATGGATCCCATTCGCTTCGAGCAGGACTTGCGCGTGACCATTCAGGCGCTTGGCTGGCGTCCCAACGGGCCGTATCTGCCGTTGCAGGACGACATCGCCTCGACTGCGTTCTGGTATCAGACCGAGCCGCACGCAGCCTTCCCGCGATTGCCCGATCGTGACTATTTGGATGTGATCTGATCCCTGCCAATCACAGGGGGGCCGCGCGCGCAACCAACTCTCCTCCAGGCTCACTCTCCCGCAGGTTTGGAACCTGCGGGAGGGGCAACTTGAAGGGACGGGGGCTTATTCGCGCTCGGGCGTGATCGGCGCGGGGTGGTCGCTGAGATCCTGCGGGGATTTGTGAATCTCCGGTTGTGACACAAACGTGCTCACCATCTCGCGCGTGTCCGTCACGCCCAGCCAGGTGAACAGGTCTGTGAAGCGGCGTTCGAGCAGGGCGCGGATGTGGCTGCGATCCAGCTCGCTGAGGTCCCACAAGCGCTGCTTGAAGGGGCCGATGGCGCGCCGGCGCGCGCGGTGCAGGAATTGCGCCTCGCTGAGGCCGGGCTTGCGCTCGTTTTCCAGCGCCTTCAGTATCCAGTCGCGCATCTCCACCAGCAGCGGTTCGGGCAAAGCGTCGATGACGATGTTTTGCAGTTGAGTGGCCAGTTTGACTTCCAGCGCGCCGCTGCGCGCAAACTGCGGGAACATCTCATCCGGCGCCGTGCTGGTTCCGTGTTGCGAGACGCCGCCCAAACCGTACTCTTTGCGGGCTGCTTCGGCCAGCTCGCGCAACAGGGCAAAATCGACCTCTGGCGCGAGCACAGTCCCATTCGGCGCAACAACGCCGCCGCGTGTCGTGCCGGCCATCACGGCGACCTTGCACAGGCCGGGCTTGTGGCGCAGCGCGCGGGCGCAGCCGTCCAGATAGGCGCGCAATTCGTGAATGTCGCTGTTGCGCTGTCCGCCTTCGCCGATTTCGCCGCCGACTGCCGCAATGACATTGTGCGGCTGGCGGGCGCGAATGTAATCGGTCAACAGCGCGGTCAACTCGTAGTTGCGGCGCTGCTGCTCGGCCGGCGCGCTGCGGGTCATATCCACCACGGTGGACGTGTCGAGGTCGAAGTTGTAGAAGCCGGCCTGCAACGACTCGTCGATCAGACGGCGCAAAGCGCCCAACTCCGCGTCGGTGTCTTTCTTGTAGCGCTCGGCCAGCAGTTGAAAATGATCGCCCTGCAGGAAGACCGGTCCGCGAAAGCCTTCCCTGATGGCGGCGGCGAGCACCACGCTGGTGTATTCAGCCGGTCGCTGGCTGGTGTCGACCATCTCGTTGCGCGTCAACTCGAAGATCAGCGCGCCGGTTTTGGTTTTGACAGCGGCGCTGAAAGCAGCGCGGGCCGAGTCATAGGCCAGCGCGCGCAGGTTGACAGCCGGCACGGCGAAGCTGGCAGGGACGCGCTCGAAGCCTCGCGCGATGTATAGCTCGTGGATGGAAGCCGGCCGGATGCCCAGGGTCTGCGCTGTTTCCCAGATCAGCCAGCGCGCCCAGTCTCGTGTTTCCCCGGCTCCAAATACTGCCTCACGCGCGAGCGTGTCGATGTCTCTTGCCTTCAGGGCGCCTTCGTCGCGCACCCGCACGCGCTCAGCGTCAACCTCGATTGATCCGCTCGTCTTGTCGAGCGCTGACAGAAGCGTTGCATTCATGGGGACACCTCTTGAACAAGCTCGATGAGGGCCGCTTGCGAATAGTATAGGCCAACGCGGGCCGGGCGCAACGCGCGCATTTCAGCGCAGAGGCCAGGCGCGCAGGGATTTGATTGCGTCAGCCCCCTGCGCTGCGGCGCTGGCTCACCGGCGCGCTCGCCAGGGCGCGATATCGCTCGACAACCATCTCGAACACCGGCTCGCCCGGCGACAGCTCGCACACCTCGCCCAGCACTCTGGCAATGCCATAGCTGTGCAGCCGGCTTTGCAGATCGGCGGCGACGGGATCGGTCGGATCGTTGAAGCGCAGGCCGGCGGCGATGCCGGTGACCAGATGGGCCGGCGCGACGCCTTCGATGACAGCATTGAGCGCTGCGCCAACCAACCGGTCGGCGCGGGCCAGCTTGCGGATGGGGTCGCGCCCCAGCCGTGAAATCGTGTCGCCCAACACGCGATTGCGAAAGCGATGCAGCAAATCATCGATGTTCGCCAGCAGCGCGCCTTGCGGTGGATGGTACTTGCGCGCCAGCGCCAGCGCCGATTCCTCCATCGCGCCGCGCGCCTGGAAGTAAATCTCATCGTCATCGAGCGCGTCGTAGCCGTACTCGTAGCCGGCCAGGTATCCGAGATATGCCAGCACGGCGTGGCCGGCGTTGTGAATGTACAGCTTGCGCTCGGTGTAGAACGAAAACGGAGCGAACGGGAACATGCCCACGATGGCCGGCGGCTCGCCCACAAAGCCATTGCGGTCAACCGGCAGCTCTTTGTACGGCTCCACGACGATCAAGCCGGGGTCTTGCGCGCGCATCTCCGGCGTGGGGGCCGGCACCATGCGCGCGATCACCGTGTCCACAAAACCGATGTGGCCGGCAACGTACTCGTGAAGTTCGCGCGGCACGGCCTGCAACACCATCTCGCGCAGAATGGCAGCCGCGCCTTTCAAGTTCTCGCAGATGATGAAGTTGAGCGGCTCGGACACGCCGGCCCGGGCGCGGCGCTCGAGGCCTTTGGCGAGTGTGGGCGCCACGTATTTCAGCGCGCCGGCGCCGACGGCGGTCGCGCCGATCTGCGTTTCGGGCGATGCCAGCAGCGCGGCGATTTCATCGACCTGGCCGGCGTGGAACGCGCGCGCCGGCCCAACCGTCACTTCCTCGGTGTATTCGTTGGTGACCAGGCGAATGCGGTATTGCCCGCGCGCATTCAGCGCATCGAGCAGCAACGGGTCGATGTCTACGAAGTTGACGCGGTAGCCGGATTCGCTGTACAACTGGCCGATGAAACCGCGCCCGATGTTGCCGGCGCCGAAGATCACAGACTCTTTCATGTTTTGGATTTTCGATTTTGGATTGGCGCAGCGTGGTGCGTATCTCGTATTGCGTGGTGCGTATCTTGTATTGCGTGGTGCGTATCTCGTATTGCGTGGTGCGTAATGTGTTCTATCTGACTACTGACTACTGACTACTGACTACTGACGACTGCCTACTCCAGATCAAACGCCAGCGCAGCCGCGCCCATCAGGCCGCAGTCGTCGCCCAGCGCAGCGCGCACGATGGGCCGGTCGCGGTAGGGCGGCATCGCATATTGCTGCACCGTGTGCCGCACCGGCTCGAACAGCAGGTCGCCCATCAACGACACACTGCCGCCCACCACGATCATGGCCGGGTCGTACAGGTGCAGCAGATTGACGAATCCCAGGCCGATGATGCGCGCAACCTCGGCCACGATTTCGAGCGCCAGGGGATCGTTGCGTTGCGCCGCCTCGCTGACTTCGCGGGCAGTGACTGCCTCAATCGCGCCGCCGGCCAGTTCGAGCATCAATGAGGCGCGCCCTTCGCGCAGCTTGCGCTGCGCCAGCCGCGCGATGCCGGTGCCGGACGCATAGCCCTCGAAACTGCCCGGCACACCGGCGTGCGTCCAGTCGGCGTGAATATCCAGCGTGGTGTGGCCGATCTCTGCGGCCAGGCCGCGCATACCCAGCACCATCTGGTTGTTCAGAATCACGCCGCCGCCGACGCCTGTGCTGATCGTCACATACACCAGGTCCTTCAACCCGCGCCCGGCCCCATAGCGCTGCTCGCCCAGCGCGGCCAGGTTCGCGTCGTTGCCGATGGCCACCGGCAATCCCAGCCGCTCTTTCAGAATCGCGCGCAGGGGGATGTCGATCCAGCCGGTCAGATTGGGCGGGCACATCACCACGCCCATGAATGGATCGAGTGGGCCGGGAGAGGCTACCGCTACCGCCTTGACAGATTCAGCGCCGGCCTCGGGCATCACACGCCGGATGGACTCGACGATGCGGTTGATGACCGCCTCTGGTCCTTCGTCGGCCAGCGTGAGTTGCTTGTGGCGCTTGAGAATGTCCCCTTCACGGTTGCACAACGCGGCGCGGATATTGGTGCCGCCCAGGTCTACAGCGATGACGGTTTGGCGCAGGTCAGTTGACATGCGTTGATTGTAGCGCCGGCCCGCGCTGCGCGCCGGTGATTGCCTCGTGAACAGCAAAGGGATCGTGCATGATGACGCTCTGGGCAAACAAGTCGAGCGCGCCGATATCAGAAGAGAGCGCGTCGGGCCGGCCGCGATCGACAATGCGCGCGATAAACGGGAATCCCGTCCAGTCTTCGCCAGGCGAGCCAAACAAAGGCGGCATGAGCACGGCTGCGTCGAACGCCTGCAGGCCGGCCCGTTCGATCAGCGCGCGCAAAACGCCCGCGAACGCGCCGGCCAGTTGATCGTCGAAGGCGCGGCCCAGAATCCAGGTGTCTTTGCCACGCAGCGGCGTGAGGCTGACGAAGCCGGGCAGCCCATCGATCTCGAAGCTCAGGCCGACATCGGCATGGGCGGCCAGCAGGTCCTGGAAGTAGTCCGCGTCGTATTGCCGGCGATAGGCGAGCGCAGCACGGCGCAAGCTTTCCACTTTCGCGTAATGGCGCGTGCGCGCCAGGCCAAGTTGCGCGTGCGCGTGCGGGATGGACGCCCCGCCGGCCGGCCCGCCGTTCCACATCCAGATCAAGTAGCGCGCTTCGGGATCGGCCTCATGCGCGCGGGTTGCCCAGGCCAGCGCCGTCTGAAAATAATCGCGCAGGTGGTCGGCAGTGAAGGCCAGCGCATCCGGCTCTTGGAAGATCAGCACGGCGCATTGACCGTCCCAGCGCGCAAGGTTGCTGCTGGTGACGCAATATCGCCCGATCACCCGGCCAAACACATCGACGGTAGTCATGGTCAGGGGTTGGGCGAACAAGTTTGGCCCGTCGGTGATGGGTTGGACAGGCGCCGGCCGGGTGTGCAGAGGCCGGCGCGCGCGCAGCGCATTGAAAGCAGCCCCTTCCCAGGTGATCTGATTCGTGATCCGCACAATGCGCTGCGTTTCCACGTCGCCTATAGAGCCGAAGCGCCCGGTTACCCAGTCTCGCATCGCGTCTGGCACGCGGCAATAGCCGGTCTCGACCCAGACATCGAACAGCCGCTCGAAGCGCGCTCGCCGATCTTGTGGCAACTGCGCGATCAGCGCCGGCAAATCAGTAATCTGGGGCATCGCAGCGCGCCACCCAATACACAACACGCGCCCCGCGCTACAGCTTGCGCCCGATGACCAGCATCCCTGCGCCTTCGTTGCGCGAGACTTCGTTGTAGAGGGGGCGCAGGCGCGGTTCGAGGCGCCGGACGACCTGTCGGGCCAGCAGGCGTTGATAGCCCAGCCTGCGCAGGCGCGGCGACGCGACCAGGCTGAACCACGAGCGCCGGCCAATCCCAAACTCGCCGTTCATGCGATCCCACGCGGCGGCAGCGTTGGGCGACACGTAGTAGCGCACTTCGGTCAATTGAACGCCGGCAGTTTGAAACAACACGCGCCACTCGTCAGCAGTGTGATAGTGGAAGTGGGCCAGCAATTTGTCCACGCCGGCGGCATAGGCTTCGGCGGCCTGCTTGTTCGGCGCCGTCTTCACGCCGTGCAGCAGGCCGCGAAACTGGTCGCTGGGCACGGTGAGCGCAAGCAGGCCGGCGGGGCGCAGCACGCGCGCCAGTTCGGGCAGCACATTCTGCGGATCGGGGATGTGTTCAACGACGGAGTTGGCGTATACGCTGCCAAAGCTGCCGGCGCGATAGGGCAGGGCGTGGCCGTCGGCAAACTGTGCGCCGAGCGGATACACGCCGCTGTCGCGCGCCGAGGGCAATTCGGCCGTGGCGATGTCGCAGCCGAAAACGCCTGGCTGTCTGCCAAACACAGCTTCGGTGAACAGGCCGTCGCCGCAGCCGAAGTCGAGCAGGGGCGCCGGGAAGTCCAGCGCGGCCAGCGCTTTCGCCTCGATGGCGCGCCACAGCGCGACCGGCGGCGCAAACCAGTAGCGGTTGAGGAAATCGTTGAGAAAGTCGCGCTCGCGGTGGACGCGCAGGGTGGCCGGTGGGGCGTTGAGATCAGGCATCGTCATCGGGCGCATTATACGGGTGAGGGGGTGACAAGGTGACAAGGTGACAAGGGTGTCTGTCGTCTGTATCTCGTTTGACAGTGCCCGGTGGTGTGTTAAAATCCCGCTGCTCGTTGTGGGCCTGTGGCGCAGTTGGGAGCGCGTCTCAATGGCATTGAGAAGGTCAGGGGTTCGAATCCCCTCAGGTCCATTTTTCGTTCCTTGACAACAGAACACAAAACACGCCGCCGGAAGTAGTAGGCCATCCCCGCAGCGAGCTGGGAAAGCGAGGTGCAAGCCCAGCAGCGCGCCGCAAGGGGAGCGCGTCAGGTCGAACTCGTCCGGCGTATTGACGATTGCTGGATTGACAATTGACGATTTGGGATTGCAGATTTGATGTCGTCAATCTTCAATTGTCAATCGTCAATTTGATGGGTGTGTCGGGTTGCGCCCGTTAACGCGCGCGAGAGGCAGGAATGGCCGGCAGGCTGTTCCGGCGAATCAGGGTGGTACCACGGGCCCACTCGTCCCTGAGCGGATGAGTGGGCTTTTTGTTGTGAGCAAGAGGATCACACAATGGCAGATCGATACACACCACAGGAGATCGAACCGAAATGGCAGGCGCGCTGGGAAGCGGACGCGCTGTACAACACCGGCCCGGCCGACAGCCGGCCCAAATACTACATTCTCGACTTTTACCCCTATCCCTCCGGCGAGGGCATGTCGGTCGGCCACGCGCGCAATTACGTGCCCACCGACGTGATTGCGCGCTACTCCCGCATGAAGGGCTACAACGTCCTGCACCCGATGGGCTTCGACGCTTTTGGCCTGCCGACCGAAAACGCGGCCATCAAACTGAAGGTGAATCCGCACATCCTGAACGAGCGCTATTCGGCCAACTACGTGCGGCAATACAAGCTGATGGGGCTGAGCTATGACTGGTCGCGCCTGATCAACAGCGCCCACGCGGACTACTATCACTGGACGCAGTGGATTTTCCTGCAAATGTTCCAGTCGTGGTACGACCCGCGCCTGAACCGGGCGGCGCCGATCGCCGACCTGGAACGCGAGTTGTCGGAACATGGCTCGCAGGCGATCCTGGACTACATCGACACGCACGCCGAGCATGTGGGCGTGGTGACCAAAGGGACGCCGGCCATTTCCGCCGCCGAATGGAACGCCATGAGCCGGCGCGAGAAGAACGCCTACCTGATGAACTTCCGCCTGGCCTTCCGCGCCGAAAGCACGGTGAACTGGGATCCGGTGGACAAGGTCGTGGTGGCCGACGAGGAAGTGGAAGGCGGGCGCGCCTGGCGCAGCGGCGCGCTGGTCGAGAAGAAGATCATTAAACAGTGGTTCTTCCGCATCACTGCCTACGCCGAACGGCTGGCCAACGATCTGGACACGGTGGACTGGCCGGAGAAGATCGTCAAGATGCAGCGCAACTGGATCGGCAAGAGCGAAGGGGCCGAAGTCGATTTCCCGATTGACGATTTGCGATTGCCAATTGAAGCCGGCCAACCGTCAATCGTCAATCGTCAATCGTCAATCCGCGTGTTCACCACCCGGCCCGACACGTTGTGGGGCGCGACCTTCATGGTGTTGTCGCCGGAGCATCCGCTGGTGGCCGAGTTGACGACGCCTGATCGCCAGCCCGCTGTGGAAGCGTACATCGCGCAGGCCAAAACCAGGACCGAAGAAGAGCGCACGGCGATCGAGAAAGAGAAGACCGGCGTCTTCATCGGCGCGTATGCTGTCAACCCCGTCAACGGCAAGCGCATCCCGATCTGGATCGCGGATTACGTGCTGATGGGCTACGGCACCGGCGCGATCATGGCCGTGCCGGCGCACGACGAGCGCGACTTCGCCTTTGCCCTGAAGTTCGGCCTGCCGATCATCCCGGTCATTGGCCGGCCCGACGGCGTGGCGAAGAGCGCCGTTTTGCCCGATGCGGTGGGCGAGCGCTTGCGGGCTGAACTGGAGCAGGCCGGCTTTGAGTTTTACGCCGCGCCGGTGGATGATGCCGGCGAAGGGCTGTTCGTCACCCTGCGCGGCGATGCGCAAATCGAGCGTTACACGGAACTGGCGCGCAAGCATCTCAAGCCAGGCCAGTGGGTCGAGATTGTCGGCGCGCGCTGGCTGTTCATCTTCGAGGACGGCGTGGAGGCGCTGGACTCGGTCGAAGCCGATCAGCGCATCCTGGCGCGCTGCAAATCCCTGCGCCCGCTGGTCGGCCAGCATCGCACCGTGATGGAGATGTTGAATGCCACGCCCTTTTACCGCGATGTGTTGTTTCACGCGGAGTACGGGACGATGATTCACTCCGGCCCGTTCAGCGGCACGCCGGGCGACACAGCCCGCCAGCGCGTTACGGCCTGGCTGGCTGAACAGGGCATGGGGCAGCGCCGCGTCAACTACCGCATCCGCGCCTGGCTGATCAGCCGGCAACGCTACTGGGGCACGCCGATCCCGATCGTCCACACGCCGGATGGCGAAGAGGCGCTGGACGAAAGCGAACTGCCGCTGCGCCTGCCGGAGGTGGAGAACTATGAGCCGACCGCAACCGGCGAATCGCCTCTGGCCAACATTCCGGAGTTTGTCAACACGCCACGCGGCCGGCGCGAGACCGACACGATGGCCACATGGGCCTGCTCGTCGTGGTACTACATGCGCTTCAGCGACCCGCACAACGATCAGGCTCCCTTCAGCCAGAAGGAAGTTTCCTACTGGCTGCCGGTGGATATGTACGTCGGCGGGGCCGAACACGCCGTGCTGCACCTGCTGTACGCCCGCATGTGGACCAAAGTGCTCTACGACCTGGGCCATGTGCCGTTCATCGAGCCGTTCAAGGCGCTGCGCAACCAGGGCATGATCCTGTCGCCGCAGAAGAAGGTGGATGAAAAGGGGCGCGAGTACTTCGAGAAGATGAGCAAGTCGAAGGGCAACGTCATCACGCCGGACGAGGTGGTGGCCGAGTACGGCGCGGATGCCTTGCGCGGGTACGAAATGTTCATCAGCGATTTCTCGCAGACTGTGCCGTGGAACACGCAGGGCGTGCCCGGCGTGCGCCGCTGGCTGGATCGCGTGTGGCGCATCGCGCTGGCGCCGGAGGAGGACAAGGGCGCGCCGGTGGCGTATTCGGCGCGCGAGCTGCGGCGCGTTGCGCATCAGACCATTCTCAGGTTCGAGAAGGACATCCGCGATTTCAGCTTCAACACAATTGTGGCCGCGCTGATGGAGTTCACCAACGCGCTGTACAAGGCGCGCGACGCCGGCCTGGCCGGCTCGCCTGAATGGAACGAGGCGATCGATATTCTGCTCAAGTTAATCGCGCCGGTCGCCCCGCACATGGCCGAAGAACTGTGGATGCGCCTGGGGCGACCTTACAGCATTCATCAACAGCCCTGGCCGGTCGCCGACGAGCAGGCGGCCAGGGAAGAGGAGATCACTGTGGTCGTGCAGGTGAACGGCAAGGTGCGCGATCGCATCACCGTGCCGGCCAGCGCGGATGAAGAATCGGTGAAGCAGGCTGCGCTGCAAACCAATGGCGCCCGAAAGTCCATGAACGGCAAGCCGCCGCGCCAGGTCATCTATGTGCCGGGCCGGCTGGTGAGCATCGTGGTGTAACCGCCATTGCTGCTCATGCTTCAGCCCTGTCACTGTGTGTCTGCATCGCCTCGTGGTGGCTGTCCGCAGTGACGGGCTGGAGCGTTTCGGGTGGACGCGCGCGGATGGCGCGCCACACGCGAGCAGGCGCGTCATCCCGGTTTTGGCTGATCGACGCCAGCCCCTGCCGCGCCAGCAGGACGAGCGCCGGCGCTCCAAACAGGCCCATGCCCACGAACACGGCCAGCGCCACAACCGGCCCGGACCAGAACAGCGCGTTGGCGATGCTTTCCCCCAGCCAGGTTGCGATGTAGGCCAGCGCCGGCAGCGCAAGGTGCAGCGGGATCGCGCGCGACTGGAGCGAGCTGTGCGATGAGTCAATCGGCGAAGAGATCGGGCGATCAAACACGCGCCACACCGCATAGATGATGAAAGACGTAAGCATCCAGCCGGCGAAGTTGCTGAGGGGGATGCCAAAGTACGGTCCGCCATCGCGCCAGATCCAGTAGCCGGCGGAGACCATGCGCGGATCCAGGCTGAGATCCCAGGCTGTCATGGCTGCGGCTGCCAGCAAACACTGCGCCAGGCCGGCCCGCCATCCGCTTTTGCGCCATGCCTCCGGCGTCAGCCATCTGAACAGAAAGCGCGTGGTCTCATAGGCCGGGTAGAGCACCATGAGCCACGCCACCGGGATGACAAAGGGGACAAGGCCGAACGCCTTCGGGCCGAGTTGGCCGCTGTAAATGTAGTGGCCGAACGGCAGGCCGGTCAGGACGCTGACGGCCTCAGACAACATCGTGATGGTGAATGCGCTGCCGGCCAGCAGCAGGCCGTTCAAAATGCCGCGCGTCTCGATCAGATGCGCCAGCGAGAAGGCGGCGGCGAAAATCACGGTCAGGATCGTGATCAGCGACAGCCATGCATTGCCGCTCAGCATTGTCGCCGCGCTGTAGCTTGCCATCGCGGCGATGTGCAACACGAACAGGAGTGGGCTGATGCGAGCGACCCAGCCGCGTCGTAGAAATGATGTGACAGAGGCGACCACGCCCATACAATTTCTTTCCTGGGGTATCGAGTGGCGCGCAGCGGGGCGGCGCCGAAGACGGAGTTGAGATGCCGGCTTCCATACATCAGGCGGCTGCGCGGTTGGCCAACTGCCTGATTTGTCTGTGGATCGAGGGCATCATCAGAAATTTCTCGACAGTGGTGAGATAGGCGCGCCGGCGAAAGACATCGAAGCCGTTGTCCACAATGCGATTGAGTATGCTGCGATACAGCATGATGGCAGCGCCGACAGCAAGCCGGCCCTCCGGCCTCAGATGCGCGATGCCGGGCAGGTTGTCTTCGTATAACCTGTTTGCCCGCTCGATCTCGAAGCGCATCAACGCCTTGAACCGGTCATCGATCACGCCGCTGCGCAAATCGGCTTCTGTGTAGTCGAAGCGCCGCAGGTCTTCCTGGGGCAGATACACGCGCCCCAGCGCAAGGTCTTCGCCAACATCGCGCAGGATATTGGTCAATTGCAGGGCAATTCCCAGTTCGATGGCGGCTGCGCGGGCGCTCTCTGCCGACTTTGCGCTGTCATCCTGCAGGCCGATGATGTGCATGCTGATGAGGCCGACCGTGCTGGCGACGCGGTAACAGTACAACCGCAGATCTTCGAACGTTTCATACCGGTCGATGGTCAGGTCCATCGCGCAGCCGTCGATCAACTCTTCGACATGCTGCTGAGGAATCTGAAATTGATCGCGGGTGTCTGCCCAGGCGTACAGCACGGGGTGACGCTGCGCGCGGGCCGGCAGACGGGCCTGATGCCGCCACTCGGCAATGTCCTGAGCGTTCGCCCGGCCCGATACCCGGCCGGTTGCTCTGCCCGGCGCGTCAACCAGATCGTCGGTCAGCCGGCAGAACGCATAGAAAGCGCGAATCGCCCGGCGTGTTTGCGGCGGCAGGAACGCCGTGCTGAAGTAAAAGGATTTCGAGAACTGGCGGGTGATGCCGGCGCAATAACGGTAGGCGCTCTGTGTATCCGGCGGGTTATCCAGGCCGCGCAGACCTGCGTCGATTCGGCGAACCATGCTCTCAGATTCTAACCCAGGGATCATGACAACGGCGGCAGATTCCAGACGTGCGCCGGCTGCCTGAGCAGAACTCATTGTGTCACTTGCCATGTTGGTCTTTGGCCCTCAGCGATCAGCGCGTTGTTAGCCCGCTACCCGCTTTTGCGCGAGTGTACAACCCTTGTCACGTGATCCCTCGACCTTCCGCGTCGGGTCATAGCTTTGTTTGAGAAAGTTGATAGCTGTGGTCAAGCCGGCAATAGCACTCCCCGGAATAAGCACGCTCTTTCCATTCGGAGATGCCGTGGTGTGTTCCATTTGCGCGTTAAGTTGTAAGTCCATATATTAAACAAAGAGTGTACGGGCATAAGTGAGTGATGGCTTAGGCCAGGCCAGGAAGTCATTAGGACAACGGATGGCAACCGGCAGATTAACGCTGGTTGACAGGTTAAGCCGATGTTATACAATCGGATCATCGCCGACTGGATAGCCTGATGCTTCGGCTGCGACATGCAGTTGAGCGTCGTTCAGGCAAAGTCGGCGCCCAACCGGGCAATGGTGAAGGTGAATACCCAAATACCTGAGTTCGAGCATTCAGAAAGCAAGGCACGTTATGCGCCCGCGTAACGTGCCTTTTGTTTTCCCTAACTTAGGAGGACGAAATGATGGACTCGAGTCACATCGGCAAGAGAGAGAAGGCGCGCCGTTATGCTCAGGAGCGCGACCGGTTCAAGTTCCTTAACTTCCAGGTTGCAGTGCGCGGTGACAACGGCGACTACCTCGTTACCTATGACCACGGCAAGTGGTATTGCAACTCGGAGTATTTTCAAAAGCACGGCTACGACAGTCACACGATGGCGGTCGAGGAGTTGCTGAGCGACATGCTCGCAAAGCCTGAAGCCGAGCCTCAGCCCTGACGCCATAGCGAACCCCTCGTGCCACTGTATTGGGAGGCGCGCGGCAGCGCGCCTCCCGATTGTTTTTCGGCATGTTGACCGGCGGCTTCTGCGTCCTACGCATGGGCAAGCCCGGCGGCTTGCCCTACAGAATTGCTTTTCAGGGCAGGCCGGCTTGTTCATGCTAATATCAGCGTTGTGTATATCGGCAGTCGCAGACGGCGCAACCGGAGCAACGGCATCGCGTGGTTTGTGCTCTTTCTGATCGGCGCGATCCTGCTCGGCGGATATGCGGTCGTTCAGGAACGTCTGGGGCGGGGCATCAGGCTGGGCAGCGCGGACACGACGCCGCTGCCGACCGTGACCCCTACGCGCGCAGTCGAGGATTTCGTGGCTCTGGCCCGCCAGGCATACCAGCAGGGCGACTACCGCTCCGCCATCAGTTTCTACGAGCAGGCGGCCCGGCGTCGCCCGAATGATGCCCGGCTGTATGCCGAGCCGGCCCGGCTCATGGTGTTTCTGGGTCAGGCGCCCAAGGCTGAACAGCGCGCGCGCAGAGCATTGGAGATAGATCCGTCGAGTGTGCTCGCCCGCGCCGTGCTGTGTATGGCACTGGACTGGCAGGGCCGGGTGATGGAGGCGCTGGCCGAATGTCGGGCTGCTGTTGAGATCGACCCCACCAGCGCCATCGCCCATGCTTACCTCTCAGAAGCCCTGACCGACAGCGGTGATTTTGGCGGCGCGCGAACCGCAGCACGCCAGGCCCTCGAACTCGACCCGCAGAATGCCGACGCCATGCGCAACCTGGGCTACTCTTACGAGATCGCCGGCGACTACAGCCAGGGCATCTACTATTACGAGGAAGCGCTCAAGCTGAACCCGAACATGCCCCACGTCCTGATCTCCATTGGACGAGCTTATACCATTCTCGGCCAGCCGCCCAAGTCGGTGCTGTATTACAAACGCGCCATCGAGATAGACCCGCAACACGCAGAAGCCTACGATCGTATGGGGGGCGCGTATATCGCCATCGGCGAGTACGATCTGGCCCGCGAGGCGCTCAACAAAGCGATCGAACTCGACCCGCTGCGCCCGAGCGCGTTTACCCGGCGCGGCTTGTTGAATTTCCAGCAGCGCCGCTATGAAGGCTCAGTGGACGACTACGTGCGCGCCATCACCACCAGCCAGATCGTGAGCGCAACGATCACGGCTGCCGATTACCTCTATCTCGGTTTCGCCTATCAGTGGACTGACCGCTGTGACGAGGCTGTCCAGTCATGGAATCAGGCCCTGGCGCTGGCGCCCGGCGACGAGAGCATCTCCCAAAATGTGGCGGTCGGCCTGCGGCGCTGTGGCCGGTGAGGCCGGTCGAGTACAATCGCCGGCATGACTCAGGCTGACACGCGCACAGTGATCGCGCCGTTGTTGACCACCGCCCCGGCTGATGCGCTTGCCGCTTACTTTGCGCTCGAACACGACCCCCGCCGTGCGCGCCTGATCGTCCGCGCCGACCCTGCGGGCCGGGTTGCCGCCTTTGTCGCGGTGTGCCAGACCGGCATGGATTTGTTCCGCCCGCTGGTCGTGGCGCGCGGCGACGACTCGATTGCCCTGCGCGATGCCTTGCGCGAGGCGCTTGCGCCGGGCCGGCAGTATCTGTTCAGCATTCCTCCCTCGGCCCGACCGGATCTGGAAGTGGTGGCGCATCTGCACGGCGAAATCATGGTCGCTACCTTCGCGCTTCAGCGCAACGATTTCAAGCCGGTGGTGAACATCCTCGTGCAAACGAGCCGCACCCCCGACGGCCAGTTGCGCGCCTCCATCCCCGCGCGCGGCGAGGGCCTCGCCGCAGAAGCCGGCACCTCGTGGATCTCCAGCCGCTATGCTGAGGTGTTTGTCAGCGTGGCCGAATCGGTGCGCGGGCGCGGTCTCGGCAGGTCGGTTGTGTCAGCGGTTAGCGCGCAGGTGCTTGACATGGGGCGAATCCCACTTTATATGACTGCTTTGGAGAACGAGCCGTCGCGCCGGCTGGCGCTGGCGCTGGGCTACCACGATACCGGCGCCCGCGAGCTGACCGGCGCCTGCGCAAGGCGATAGCTGGCGATTTCCAGGCCGGCAGGCGTATCCGTATGCCCAGCACGCAACACGCAACACGTAACACGCAATACGCAATGCGCAATACGTAATACGCAATACGTAATACGTAACACGTTCGAGAGGAGTTCCGGGAAACATGTCGAAACGTCGTGAATTGATCGAGCGCCGTCGGGAGCAGCAGCGCAAGCAGACACTGACGCTGCTTGTCGTGATTGGGGCGATCGCCGTCTTGTTGATCGGTGGGGCGATCGTGCTCAGCGTGGCGCAAAGCCAGAGTTCAGCGACACCGGTGACGGTGGCGACCAAAACGCCGCCGGCCAGCGCCGAGTCAAATTCGCGCGCCTGGGGGCCGGCTGACGCTCCGATCCAGGTGCTGGAGTTCATCGACTATCAGTGCCCGGCCTGCGGCGTTCAAGCCCGCCAGTACGAGCAGGGCATCATCGACGCTTTTGCCGCCATCGGCAAAGTGCGCTACGAAGTCCACAGCCTGACGTTTGTCGGCCCCGAATCGCGCGGCGCTGCGATTGCCGCGTTGTGCGCCATGGACCAGAACCGATTCTGGGACATGCATCTCTCGATCTTTGTCAATCAATCCGGCGAGAACCGGGGCGCGCTGTCGGCCGGCCGGCTGCGCGAGATGGCCGACAAGCTCGGTTTGGATATGACAGCCTATGACCAGTGCGCGGGTTCAGGCAAATTTGATCAAACGCTCAAAGACGATGACGCGCTGGCCAGTCAGTTTGGCGTGAACAGCACGCCCTCCTTTGTCGTTAACGGCAAGGTGTATTCGGGGATTCGCAGCGCCGATGATCTGCGCCGCATCTTCGCCGAACTGGCGCCGCAGGTCGATCTGACACAGTAGCGCGCCGGCGCAGCACAACCAGCGCGGCAGGCATCCGCCGGCCGGCAGCGCAGCCGGCCGGCGGATGCGCATTTTTCCGAAGTTTAAGTTTCCCCGCCCGTAAATTTAAGATTCTTAACCCTGCGCGCTCATGCAAATGCGCTCATCAGGTGTACGATAGGGACGAGGCTGAGCGCGACTGAACCTGCGCTGGCGCGCAGACAGTCGCAGGAGGGTGATGAGACATGACAGGCAATGGGCATGACAGGATGGCGCCGGCGCGCACGCGCCGGCCGGACAAGTGGGCCGCTGTCTCCGACGCTGAATGGGACGATTGGCGATGGCAATTGTCGAATCGTCTCAACTCCTGCGCGGAGTTGGCGGAGGTCATTCACCTGACCCCCGATGAAGAAGCCGGCCTGCGCGCCGAGGGCAAGTTCCGCGTGGACATCACGCCATACTTCGCTTCGCTGATTGATCCCGACGACCCGGACTGCCCGGTGCGTCAACAGGTGATTCCCCGCGCCGGCGAACTGGAAGGCTTCGAGGCCATGATGCGCGACTCGCTGGCCGAGGACGAGCATTCGCCCGTGCCGGGCCTGGTGCATCGCTACCCCGACCGGGTGTTGATGCTGGTGACGACGCAGTGCGCTTCGTATTGCCGCTATTGCACGCGCAGCCGCATTGTGGGCGACCCGCACGCGACCTTCAGCCGGCAGCAACACGACGCGCAAATTGACTACATCCGTCGCACGCCGCAGGTGCGCGACGTGCTGCTCAGCGGTGGCGACCCGCTCACCCTGCCGCATAAGGTGCTGGACGATTTGCTGCGCCGGCTGCGCGACATCCCCCACGTCGAGATCATCCGCATCGGCTCGCGCGTGCCGGTCTTCCTGCCCCAGCGCATCACCGACGAGCTGGTGACGATGCTGCGCCAGTACCACCCGCTGTGGATGAACATTCACGTCAACCATCCAAAGGAGATCACGCCGGAGCTGGGGCGCGCGTGCGCCAAACTGGCCGACGCCGGCATCCCGCTGGGCAACCAGAGCGTGCTGCTGGCCGGCGTCAACGATCACCCCGACACCATCAAAAAGCTGTGCCACGAGCTGGTGAAGATTCGCGTGCGCCCTTACTACCTCTACCAGTGCGATCTGGTGCAGGGCAGCGGGCATTTCCGCACCACCATCGCCGCCGGCCTGGAGATCATGGAAGCGCTGCGCGGCCACACCAGCGGCTATGCCATTCCGCTCTACATCGTCGATCTGCCCGGCGGCGGTGGCAAGGTGCCGGTGTTGCCGAACTACCTCATCAGCCAGTCGCCCGACCGGGCAGTGTTCCGCAACTTCGAGGGCTACATCTCCACCTACGTGCAGCCCACCGACTACAAGCGGCCCCGCCGCACGCGCTGGACTGCCGAGCCGACCGAGGAGCCGGGCCAGAAGGGCGTGTCGTCCCTGCTGTCCGGCGAGGGCATGACCATCAAGCCGGAAGGATGGACCGGCACGCACATGCGCGGCCGCGCAGTCGAGGAATGGGTCAACGAACACGACACACCGGAAAAGATTGACCCAGCGCCCAATGCGCAGGTCGCGTCGGGCGGCAACGGGCACACGCCGGTGTGGCAACAGGTGAACTGACAAGGTCCCCTCTCCCGCCGGGTGGGAGAGGGGACAGAGATGAGGGTTAAGCGCCGTACTTGGCCAGCCGGCCGGCGTGCGCCAGAGCCAGCGTCATGATCTCGGTGGCGCGGAACGTGCCCAGCCCGCCGGTCGAAGCCTCGCGCTCGCCGAACACCACGCTGCGGTCGCGGCGCGCTGTGGCCGGCGCCCACAACAACAGCGGCACCGGATGCCACGAGTGCGCCTTGAGCTGGCTGGGTGTGCTATGGTCGCCGGTGATGATGAGCACATCCGGCTTGAGCGCCATCAGAGTCGGCAGAGCGGCGTCCACTTCTTCGATCACCTTCATCTTGGCCTCGAAGTTGCCATCCTCGCCGCGCGAGTCAGTGTACTTGATGTGAATGAAGAGGAAGTCGTAATCGTTCCACACCTGCCCGGCCACCTCGAACTCTTCCTGGGTGGTGTGGGCGTGATGCTGAATGGGCGCCATCCCGACCAGCGAAGCCAGCCCGCGATACATGGGGTAAACGGTAATCGCGCCGGCGCGCAGGCCGTACACATCCTTGTATTGCGGCAGGGCGGGATATTTGGCAAAGCCGCGCAGGGTCATGCCGTTGGCCGGCCTGTCGTCGCGGATGACCGCCGTGGCTTTGGCGATCCACTCGTTGAACAGCCGGGCGGCGCGCTCTGAAGCGGCATCCTGCGCTGCCACCGGCAACGGGGCGGCGCCGGTGCGCTGCGGGTCGGTCTCCGACAGGTTGCCGCCCAGCCCCTCGCCGCGCATGACCACGACAAAGCGATAGTCCTGCACCGGCTCCACGAAGAACTCCACGCCCGGCTCTGGATGATTGATGCCGGCGGCGTTGATCTTCCGCACCAGTTCAGCGCATTTCTCGGTGGGGATGCGCCCGGCCCTCCGGTCGGTGATCAGGCCATTGGTATCGAGTGTGCAGAAGTTGCCGCGCGCGCACACATCTTTGTCCGTCACCGGGAAGCCGATGCCGACGGCTTCGAGCACGCCGCGCCCAATCTCATATTCCAGCGGGTCATAGCCGAACAGGCCGAGGTGGCCGGGGCCGCTGCCGCCGGTGACGCCGATGTCCACCGGGTAATGCTGGCCGAGGCAACCCTCAGCGGCCAGGCGGTCCATGTTGGGGGTGTGCGCCGCTTCCAGCTCGGTCAGGTCGTCGGACGGGCGCGGCAGGCCGCCCAGCCCGTCGAGCACCAGCAACACAATTTTGGTGTTGGCCGGCTGAAGCAGCTCCTGAAGCAATTTGAAGTTAGCCATTTTAAGAAGCCTTATTGTGGGATTAGATTGACTCGAACGCAGGGTATTGTACGTGATGCCCCTCTGCGCAGGATTGCAGGGCAAGCCCGGCGGCTTGCCCTGCTGCTGCATATAATCGCAGCCATGCTCCTCCTCAAGCTCGGCGGCTCGCTCATCACCGACAAGACGCGCGACAACACCCCTCGCCCGAATGTGATTGCGCGTCTGGCGCGTGAACTGGCCGGCGCGTTGTCGAAGACGCCGATGCCGGTGTTGCTCGGGCATGGCAGCGGATCATTCGGGCACGCGGCGGCGCGCAAATATGGCACGCGCGCCGGCCTGCGCGACGCCGAGAGTTGGCGCGGCTTCGCGGCAGTGTCGGTCGCGGCGGCGCGCTTGAACCGCCTCGTCGCCGACGCGCTGCACGAGGCCGGCCTGCCGGTGTTCAGCGTGCTGCCTTCGGCTTCGGCGCGCTGCCAGGATGGGGCGCTGTGCTACCTGGACACGCGCCCGATTCGCGCCGCGCTGCGCAACGGCATCGTTCCGCTGGTGATGGGCGATGTGGCGCTGGACGATGCGCGCGGGGTCACGATTGTCTCGACCGAAGAAGTCTTTGCGTATCTGGTGGATGAGTTCGCCGACGACCCCGATCTGCGCGTGACGCGCGTGCTGCTGGCCGGCGAGACCGAGGGCGTGTACGCCGGCAGCGACACTGGGCAGGTGATCCCGCGCATCACGCCGGCCAACTGGGAATCGCTGCGCGCCGGCGTGGGCGGCTCGCGCGGGGCCGATGTCACCGGCGGCATGGCCTCCAAAGTGCAGGATATGTTGCGGCTGGTGAGTGCGCACCCCGGCCTGACCGCCTGCATCTTCTCCGGCCTGGCGGAGGGGAATGTCGCGCGCGCGCTGGCCGGCGAGCCGGTCGGCACGTTGATCGCGGACAACCGTGAATGCTGATGCGCTGCCCGATTCGTGTTTTTTGCCGGATGCTGGCCGTGTTCTTTGTGGCGCTGGCAGTGACCCTGTCGCTGCCGGCGCGCGCCACCGGCCCGATGGACGGCGCCGGCGCGAAGTCCATCTACCGCGTGCTCGTGCGCACCGCAGACGAGACGCGCCGACTGCTCGACGGCGGCTGGGATGTCGTCGAGGCGCGCGGGCCGGATTACCTGTTGATCGTCGGCGACGCGGCGGACGCCGAGGCGTTGCGCCGGCAGGGTTTCATCGTCACGCCGGAGCAATCAGCCGGCGCGCGCTTCGCGCCCTTCACCTTCTACTACAGCGGCTACCGCACCGTCTTCGAGCACTACCAGCATCTCGACGCCGTGGCTGCCGCTTATCCACATCTGGCGCGCGTGATCGACTACGGCGACTCGTGGCGCAAGACAAGCAATCCGGCCGACGCCCACGACTTGAAAGCCATTTGCATCACCCGGCTGCGCCCCGGCGACTGCGCGCTCAGTCCGCACACCGACAAGCCGCGCTTCCTGATGATCGCGGCCATCCACGCCCGCGAGTTGAGCACCTCGGAGATGGCCTGGCGCTGGATCGACTATCTGGTGGCCGGCTATGGCAATGACCCCGATGTGACCTGGCTGCTGGATCACCAGGAGATGTGGGTTATCCCCGTCGCCAACCCCGATGGCCGCTTCATCGTCGAGACCGCGAACCTGTGGCAGCGCAAGAACGCCAACACGACGCACTGCCCGTCCGGGGCGTTTGGCGTAGACCTGAACCGCAACGCGAGCTTTGCCTGGGGCGGGTCGGGGTCGAGCGGTTATGCGTGTGACGAAACGTATCGCGGGCCGGCCCCGGCCTCGGAGCCGGAGCAATATCATCTCGAAGCGTTGATGCAGCAGTTGTTCCACGATCAACGCGGCCCGCTCATCACCGACACTGCGCCGTTGACTACCAGCGGCGTGATGCTGACGCTGCACAGCTACAGCAACCTCGTGCTGTTCCCGTGGGGTTGGGTGCAATGCGCGTATGGATCGCCCTGTCCGCCCAGCCTGCGCGCGCCCAACGACGCCGGCCTGCGCGCGCTGGGCTTTCGCATGAGCTATTTCAACGGCTACCAGACCGGCCAGGCGCCTGAACTGTTGTACTGGGCCGACGGCACAACCGATGACTGGGCGTATGGCGCGCTGGGCATCCCGGCCTACACCTTCGAGATCGGGCCGCAGAGCGGCGCGTGCAGCGCTTTTCATCCCGACTACGCCTGCCAGGACAGCCTGTTCTGGCCGCAGAATCGGGGCGCGTTTGTGTACGCGGCCAAAGTGGCGCGCCAGCCCTACGCGCTGGCGCATGGCCCGTCGGCGCTCTCGCTCACGCTGGGTGTGTCGGGCACGCTGCTCACCGTCGCGGCGACGATCGACGACAACACGCTGGGCGCGGCTGGCATCGACCGGCCGGCGGCGCAACCCATCAGCGCCGCCGAGTTGTACGTTGATGTCCCGCCCTGGGCCGGCGGCGTTCCCATCCCCATGTCGGCGCAGGATGGCAGTTTCGATGCGGCGTCGGAGCGGGTGGTGGGCACACTCGACATTGGCAGCCTGAACCTGGGCCGGCAGCTTGTCTTCGTGCGCGGGCGCGATGCAGATGGAAACTGGGGGCCGGTGACGGCGATGTGGCTCAACCAACTCACGCTGCCCCTGGTTTTTAGATAGCGCGAGGGTTCCAGTGTCTGTGCTCGACGTTCTGGCTGAGTTGCGCGCCGACCGCGCGTTCATGCGGGATGTGACGGCCTGGGAGCGCGCGCCGGCCCGGCCGGCCCGTCATGTCCCCTTTCCTGCCGGCCTCAATCCCGCGCTGATTGAAACATTGAAGCGGCGCGGCATCGAAGCGCCCTACACGCATCAGGCGCAGGCCATCGCCTCGCTGCTGGAAGGCCGGCACACCGTGGTGGTGGCCGGCGCCGCCGGCGGCAAATCGCTGTGCTTCCACGCGCCCATCCTCAACGCCCTGCTTGCAGACCCCGATTCCCGCGCGCTGTGCCTCTTCCCCACCAAAGCCCTCGCGCAGGACCAGCTCAGCCATTTACGATTGTTGATTGACGATTTGCGATTGCGGGACTCGCCTCCAATCGTCAATCGTCAATCGCCAATCGTCAATGTCTATGACGGCGACACGCCACAGGGCAAACGCGCGGACATCCGGCGCGAGGCGCGCGTCATCCTCACCAATGCCGACATGCTGCACATCGGCATCCTGCCGCATCACACCCGCTGGGCGGCCCTGTTCAAGCATTTAAGGTTCGTGGTGCTGGACGAGATGCACCTGTACCGGGGCGTTTTCGGCAGCCATGTGGCGAATGTGCTGCGCCGGCTGCAACGCCTGTGCGCGTTCTACGGGTCGCAGCCGGTGTTCATCCTCGCCTCGGCCACCACGGCCAACCCGCGCGAGCACGCCGAGACGTTGATCGAAGCGCCGGTGACAGTGATCGACGACGACGGCAGCCCGCACGGCGAGCGGCACGTGATGATCGTCAACCCGCCTGTCGTCGATGCTGAACTGGGGCTGCGGCGCAGCAGCGCGCTGGTGGCGCCGGAGATTGCCGCGCGCTTCATCGACGCCGGTGCGCAGACCATCTGCTTCGCCCGTTCGCGCCAGGACACCGAAGTGCTGCTGACCTATTTGCGGGAGCGGGTGGGGCGGGAGACAGGAGACAGGAGTCAGGAGTCAGGAGACAGGAGCGAACGGGGGAAATCGTCAATCGTCAATCGTCAATCGTCAATTGCTCAATCGTCAATTGCTCAATCGTCAATTGCTCAATCGCGCAATCCCAAATCCAAAATCCAAAACCCAAAATCCACGATCGTGGGGTATCGCGGCGGGTATCTGCCCGAAGAGCGCCGGCAAATCGAAGCCGGCCTGCGCGATGGCAGCGTGCGCGGGGTGGTCGCCACCAATGCGCTGGAACTGGGCATCGACATCGGCGAGCTGGACGCCTGCGTGATGCTGGGCTATCCCGGCAGCATCGCCAGCTTCTGGCAGCAGGCCGGACGCGCCGGCCGGCGGCGCAACGCCTCGGTTGCAGTGATGGTGGCGAGCGCCACGCCGCTCGATCAATACCTGGCCGCCCACCCCGACTATCTGTTTCGCCAGTCGCCCGAACACGCGCGCCTTGCGCCGGACAATCTGGGCGTGCTGGCGGCCCACGTCGCCTGCGCCACGTTCGAGCTGCCCTTCACGCGCGGCGACCGGCTGGGCCGGACCGAGGTGAGCGACCTGCTCGACGCGCTAACCGAAACGGGCGACATTCACGCCAGCGGCGTCTCTTCCCTGCCCCTCTTCTCCCAATCGTCAATCGCCAGTCCCCAATCGTCAATCCAAAATCGCTACACCTGGGTCGGCGACAGCTACCCGGCCGATCGCGTCAGCCTGCGCGGCATTGGCGAGCGCGTCATCATCGTCGAGCCGGCTGAGCGCGCCGGCCAGCCATACGACCGGCTGATCGGCGAGACCGAGCGCGCCGTTGCGCCGGCGCGGGTACATCCCGGCGCCATCTACCTGCATCAGGGCCAGACATACCAGATCACACACCTCGACTGGGAGGAAGGCCGGGCCAGCGCGCAGCCGGTTCAGGTTGACTACTACACCGACACCTCGGTGGTCTCCGAAGTGGTGGTGCTGGCCGAGCTGGGCGCGCGCGGGCCGGCGGCGTGGGGCGAGATCGAGGTCACTGCGCGCGCGACGCGCTACCGGCAGGTGCAGTTCAACACGCACCGCACGCTGGGCTGGGGCGAGATCGATCTGCCGGCGCAAACGCTGCTCACCGCCGGCTACTGGTTCAGCGTGCCGGCCGACGCTGTAAAAGAGTTGGCGCGCGCCGGTGTGCTGCGCCTGCCCAACGACTACGGGCCGAGCTGGCCCAAACAACGCGACGCGGCGCGCGCGCGGGATGGCTATCGCTGCGCGGTGTGTGGCGCGCCCGAGCGGCCCGGCCGGCAGCACGATGTGCACCACAAGAAGCCGTTTCGCCAGTTCGGCTACGCGCGCGGCGAGAACGATCGCCATCTGGAGGCCAACCGGCTGGACAACCTGATCACGGTCTGCCCGGCCTGCCACGCCCGCATCGAGACGGCCGAGGCGACGCGCACGGCATTGCAGGCGCTGGCGTGGCTGGTGGGCAACCTGGCGCCGCTGTTCGTGATGTGCGACCCCGCCGACCTGGCGACCGCCGGCGACGTTCAAAGCGCCCACACGCGCCTGCCCACCATCACCGTGTACGAGCTGGCCCCGGGCGGCACGGGGCTGGCTGAAGCGCTGTTCGCGCATCATGCCGATCTGTTGCAGATGGCTGCCCGGCGCATCCGCGAGTGCGCCTGCGCGCGCGGCTGCCCGGCCTGCGTGGGGCCGGTGGATGAAAACGCCGAGTCGCGCGACTTGAAGGCAGACACGCTGCGGCTGATCGCGGCGATCGCGCCTGACATTCCCGGAGTCTTCAAGACTCCGGGAATGTGAGCATACACTGTGCCCCCATGCGAGCCATTCTTCAGCGTGTGACACAGGCCTCGGTGAAAATAGAAGGGCGCATCGTCGGCGCGATCGACCACGGCGTGCTGATCCTGTTGGGCATCACGCACGACGACACGCCGGCCCAGGCCGACTGGCTGGCGGCCAAAATTGCGACGTTGCGCATCTTCCGCGCCGCCGACGGCGGGTCGCACTTCGACCGCACGCTGCGCGATGTGGCCGGCGCGGCGCTGGTGGTCTCGCAGTTCACGCTGTACGGCGAGGCGCGCAAAGGCCGGCGGCCCGACTTCACGCGCGCCGCAAAGCCGGATGTGGCCGCCCCGTTGATCGACTACTTCTGCGACCAGTTGCGCCGGCAGGGGGTGCGCGTCGAGACCGGCGTGTTTGGCGCGGACATGGCTGTAGCGTTGGTGAACGACGGGCCGGTGACGCTCATCCTCGACGCGCCGGCGCGTCAGGGGGCGGGCGCGGATGAAGACGGCGCGATGCCCTTGAGCAGGGCGTAGTGGATGGTCGAGAGCGCGTTGCGCCACTTGTGGTTCAGCATCGGCGCGTAGCACAGGCAGCCGGCGTAGTCCAACTCGAGCGGGCGCAGGATGGCCGCTTCGAGCGTCATGCCGCAGAAGGATTGCGGCTCGCGCAATTCGCGCAGGAACGGCTCGCGCTGGGTCATGTAGGCGCACATTTCGGTGGCGCCGGGGTTGTTCTCCAGCGGCAACTCGACCCAGGCGTTCTCGACGATTAGTCCGTCGGGGCCGGGGCGCAGGGTGACATGAAACGTGGCGACGAAAGCCTGTCCGCCATCGTTGCACGTGCTGCCGGCGTAGTGATAGTGGCACTGCCACACGCCGTCCTCGCCCGGCTCACAGGCGAGATCGGCGCGCGCCCATTTGTCCAGCGCGCGCGCTGGAACGGTGTACTGGATCGGCTTTACAAGCGAGGTGAGCGGCGTTGGCATCATCGAGCCGGGAGAATACCATATCCAGCCGTCATCGTGCGAAAGATGGATGCGCGCCTGTGCCCATCAGCCCATGCCGGCAGGGGGGCGAGCCGGCACACTGGGTGTCATTCCAAGAGGCGCAATTATGCGTGAGAACACATCATCCGACAGCAATCAGAATCAAAACCAGAGTCAGCCGGATTCCCGTGAGCAGCAGCTCGATTGGCGCGAGATGCGTCGCCAGGAACGCGCGGAGTGGCGCGCAGCGCGGCGTCAATGGCGCGGCAACAATGGCTGGATCGGCGGCGCCATCCTGATCCTGCTGGGCGTCATCTTCCTGCTTCAGAACGCCGGCATCTTTTTCGCGCAGAACTGGTGGGCGGTCTTCATTCTGATCCCTGCCCTGGGTTCGCTCTGGACGGCCTACACGCTCTATCGCAACACAGGTGAGCCGGGCAGTCCGCCTTTCATCGGCTCGCTGGTGATCGGCGTGTTGCTGCTGTTGCTGGCGCTGGGACTCCTGTTTGGCATCGACGCAGGCTTTTTCCTGCCGGTGGCGCTGATTCTGGGCGGAATCGGCGTGCTTGCGGTGGGAATCCTCAATCCCCGGCGCTGAATCCGCAAACCGAGGCCGGTCGCGCTGTCTCACCCTTGCTTCCCCGGCAAGGGTGTTTTTGTCGTCGGGTGAGTCGCTGACCACCCCTGCGCTGCAATGCGCCAGGCTGAGCCGTGGCCCTGCCGCGAATGTCCTCCAAATGGCCGACGGGTCGGCGAAGCCAAAGGCGCATGTCAAGGAGGGGCAACGCCGGCATACTGAAGTCAGTCGAAAGGCATTGAAAGAACGGGCAGTGAGATGTCGCGTGAAGGAAAGTTTGAGGTGGATCCAATGACCATGCAACATGAGGGGATGACAGGCCGGGGGCGCTCCATCGGCGCGCTGGTGACGGCCCTGGTGCTGATCGGCGCCGGCGTGTGGATTCTGGCGCTGAACCTGGGCGCGCCGCTGCCGGACCTCTGGCAGTTCTGGCCTGTTCTCCTGGTTGCCGTCGGCGTGTTTCAGGCGCTCGCCTATGCGGCCAATCCGCGCGCCAACCCCGACGGCGGCCGGCTGTGGAGCGGCCTGATGGCGACGATGGTCGGCGCACTGTTTCTCGCCATCAGCCTGGGCGCCACGGTGACCGTGTTCGATGCGCGCGTGGCGCTGAGCTGGACGTACTTCTGGCAGGTGTGGCCGGCCTTTCCGGCGTTTGCCGGAGTGGCCTGGCTGGCGCAATACGCGGCCACCGGCTTTCGGCGCCACGGCCTGCTTGTCGTCGGCTTCGGCGCGCTGGCCACCGGCGTGTTGGGCTTTGGCGCCATGTATGGGCTGTGGACGGCAAGCGTATTGGCAATGCTGTGGCCGGTCGCGCTGATTCTGGCCGGCGTTGCCGTGCTGGTCAGCGCAGCCACGCGCCGGCACTGACCCGTCTCACGCTCAACCCTCAGCCAGTTGCCGGGCCAGCAAAGCGCGCCGCGTCTCGGCGCATTTCTCGTAGAAGTCCGGCTGTGCTCGATACGCCTCGCTGCCGGCGCGCGGGTTGTCGACCACCACCGGCTGCGTGTGTGGCGGCTGCCCCAGCACCAGAATGCGCCGGCCCAGAAAGACGGCATCCTCGATGTTGTGCGTCACCATGATCAGTGTCAGGCCCTGCTCGCGCTGTAACTCCAGCGTCAGGTTTTGCAGGTCCTCGCGCGTCGGCGCGTCGAGCGCGGCAAACGGCTCGTCCATCAGCAGCACGTCCGGCTCCAGCACCAGCGTGCGGCCAATGGCGGCGCGCTGGCGCTGGCCGCCCGAGATCTGCGCCGGGAAACGATGCCGCACCGCGTCGATGCCCAGGCGTTTCAACCAGAAATCGACGCGCGCCATCGTCGGGCCAACCGCGTGATCGGCCGGCGCGTGGCGGCCATCCGGCCCGTAGTAGTTGCGCAGCTTCAATCCCAGCGCCACGTTCTGCTCGATGGTGGCCCACGGCAGCAGGCCGTAGTCCTGTAGCACAAGACCGGTGCGCGGGCGGGGGCGATCGATGATCTGTCCGTCGATGAGCGCGTGGCCGGCGGTGGGCGCGCGCAGACCCGACAGCAACATCAACAGCGTGGATTTGCCGCCGCCGGACGCCCCGACGACGGCCCACGTCTCCCCGCGCGCCACCGACCAGTTGAACCGCTCGAACACGGGCTGGCCGGGCGTGTAGGCGAACGTGATGTCGCGCAGTTCGATCATGCGTGGTGCGTGGTGCGTATTGCGTATTGCGTGGTGCGTATTGCGTATTAGGGTGGGGTTACTTCAGGTCAAGGGCCACGAGTTTGTCGTAGGGCACAGGGGACTGAATCAGCCCCTTGCCGATCATCCAGTCCTGCACGTCCCTGAACTGCGCCTCACCGGGCGCGGCGCTGGTGGGCAGTTGGGGCAGGGTGTACTTGCCGGCCAGCGGCGCGGGGATGAGCTTCTTTTCGATCATCAATTCGTTCCATTTGGCCGGATCGGCGTTCACGTCGGTGATGGCTTTGTCGAGCGCGCCGAGGAACCTGCGCACCGTCTGCGGCCTGTTTTTCAATGTCGTCACGCTGAACGACAACACGCTGTTGCCGATCTCGGTATGCGCGCGGTCGTCCACGATCACCCGCGCGCCATCCTGAATCGCCAGCGAGTAGAAGGGGTCGGGGAGCGTGGCTGCTTTGAGCTGGCCCTGAGCGAGCAATTGCAGCCGGTCGGCAATGCGGACAATGCTGGTGGTTTGGATGTCCTCGCCGGCCAGCCCCTCCAACTGCAACAGCCGGTCGGTGACGTAGGCAATCACGGTGCCGTCGGAGATGCCGATCTCGACGCCCTTCAAATCCTGAACCGTCTGGATGCCGCTGTCTTTGCCGGCCAGAATGGCGTACTGGGCGATGTCGGGCGTGGCCGTGCGCGCGAAACGGACGACGGCGATTTTCTGTTCGTCTCTGTTGTACAAGACGGTCGAGACCAGGTCGTTGATCATGCCGTCGATCTGGCCGGCCTGCATCAACTGGTCGCGCTCGGCGGCCGAAGCAACCGGCACGAACTCGACCTGCACGCCGGCCGCTTTGAAATAGCCCTGCGCCTCGGCCACGTGCATCGGCAGGGCTTCCAGAATCGGCAGCAACCCCAGTTTGAGCGTGCTGTCTTCAGCCGGTGTTGCCGGCTGGCAGCCGGCGGTTACTGTCCCGGCAACCAGCGCGCCGGCCGCGAGCAATCCAATCACACGTCTGCGCATCACATCCTCCTTGAACCACGCCACGATTTGCGTCATCAGCGACTATACAACCCGGCCAGCGCGCCGGCAAAAAGTGTCACGCTGATGTAGCCGTTGACGTTGAAGAACGCCAGATTGACTTTGGACAGATCGTCCGGCTTCACCAGCGAGTGCTCATAGATGAGCAGGCCGGCTGCCACGAGCAGCGCCAGCCAGTACAGCGCGCCCAGTCCCGTCCACGCGCCCACCGCCGCCAGCAGCGCGATGGTCAGCGCGTGACACACCTTTGCCAGACGCAGCGCGGCGGCGTTGCCAAAGCGGGCCGGGATGCTGTGCAGATGTTCGGCGCGGTCGAACTCGGTGTCCTGGCAGGCGTAGATCAGATCGAACCCGCCGATCCAGACCGTGACGGCGAACAAGAGCAGCCAGGCCGGCAGGTCCTGGGCGGTGAACAGGGAGCCGCGAATGGCCGCCCACGCGCCCATCGGCGCCAGCCCGTCGGTGAAGCCGAGCACAAAGTGCGACAGCCAGGTGAAGCGTTTGGTGTAGGCGTAGCCGGCCAGAAAGAGCAGCGCGCCGGGCAACAGCGCCAGCGTCAGGGGATGCAGTTGCCAGGCCGCCAGCGTCAGAACCAGCAGCGACACGACCAGCCCCATCGCCACCGTGCGGACGCTGATCCGGCCGGCCTGGATGGGGCGATTGGCCGTGCGCGGATTGCGCGCGTCGATGCGCCGGTCGGCCAGCCGGTTCATGCTCATGCCGAAGGTGCGCGCGGCGGCCATGGCAACGGTGATCCAGAAGAACTGGCCGAACGCCGGCAGGCCGTCGGCCGCCAACACCATGCCCAGCCAGGCGAACGGCAGCGCAAAGATGGTGTGCTCGAACTTGATCAGATCGAGAAAAGCCGCGACTTGCTTCATGGCGCTTGACGATGGTCAATTGACGACTGAAGGTTTACGGGGCCGGCGTCAATTCGCGCTTCATCAGATTCACAGGCCTCAGGTGTCGGACTTCTCGAAGAAGTCCGACACCTATGGGCGCTCAAAACCCGTACTCGCGCCAGCGCCGGCTCACCCGTTCGACGATCTCCGGGGACATGGCAATCTCGGTCGGCCAGCCGCGCGGATGCCCGTCGGCCGGGCCTTTGGCCGTGGCGTCGATGCCGATCTTGCCGCCAAATGAGTCGCGCGTGGAGGCATGATCGAGCTGATCCACTGCGCCCTCAACGAGGGTCACATCGCGTTTCCAATCCACGTTGCCCAACACGCGCCAGGCCACATCGCGCAGGTCGTGCACGTTCACGTCCTGATCGACGACGACGATGGCCCTGGTCAGCATCATCAGGCCCAGGCCCCAGATGCCGAACATCACTTTCTGAGGATGGCCGGGGAAGCGTTTGCGAATAGAGACGATGATGAGATTGTGAAAGACGCCCTCGGCCGGCATGTTGTAGTCCACTACTTCGCCCAGGAACAGCCTCAAGAGCGGCAGGAAAAGCCGCTCGGTGGCCTTGCCCATCCAGTAATCTTCCATCGGGGGCTTGCCGACCACGGTGGCCGGGTAAATGGCGTCGTTGCGCCGGGTGACGGCGGTGACGTGGAAGACCGGGAAGGTGTCGGCCGGCGTGTAGAAGCCGGTGTGATCGCCGAACGGCCCTTCGACATCCTGCTCGTTCGGGTCCACGTACCCCTCGATGACGATATCGGCTTCGGCCGGCGCTTCGATGGGCTGCGTCACACAGGGCGTGAACGCGACCGGCCTGCCGCGCAGATAGCCGGCCAGCAGATACTCGTCGATGTTCGGCGGCAACGGCGCCGACGCGCACCACATCGACGCCGGGTCGCCGCCCAGGGCGATCGCGCAGGGGATGGCCGGCTTGCGCGTTTCCTGCGCGACGCGCTGATGTTCGGCCCCGCCCTTGTGCCGCTGCCAGTGCATCATCAGCGAGCGGGCGTCGCGCACTTGCAGGCGATACATGCCCACGTTGCGCGTCCCGCTGGCCGGGTCGCGCGTAATGACCTGCGGCAGGGTGATGTAGCGTCCGCCGTCGAGCGGCCAGCATTTCAGAATAGGCAATTCGGCCAGCGCGCGGTCGAGTTGCGCGTCCTCGGTCATCACGATGTCCTGGCAGGGGGCGCGCTTGACCATTTTCGGTTTCAGCCCGATGGCGGCCAGCACGCCCAGCATGTCGCCGGCGCGATTGAGCGCAGCGCCCAGCCCTTTCGGCAACTTGAGGTCGATGACGGCGGCCAGGTTGCTGCTCAACTCGTCGAGCGTCGACACGTTGAGCGCCAGAGCCATGCGTTGCGCATTGCCGAAGGCGTTGATGAGCACCGGCAATGACGAGCCTTTGACGTTCTCGAACAGCAAAGCTCTGTTGTCTCGCTCCGGCCCTTTGCTCACCCGGTCGGTGATCTCGGTGATCTCCAGTTCGGGGTCCACGGACGCCTGGATGCGGACCAACTCGCCGCGTTGTTCCAGCGCCTGCACAAATTCGCGCAGATTGCGGTAGGACATCGGGAGTCAGAATACAGAAGTCAGAACACAGAATACAGAAGTCGGAACAAGAGCGCACTCCCGGCTCCCGACTCCTGACCACTGACTCCTGACGACTATCAGAACAGGCTGAGCTGTTCGGCCTGATCGGAGGCGGGCTTTTCGGCCGGCTTCTCTTCCGGCTTGCGCTGCGCCTCGGCCACGATTTGCCTGAGCTTGCGGAAGTCTTCTTCGACTGTGGCGCGCAACGATTGCTGGTGCAGCGCGGCGGCGGGGTGGAACATGGCCACGACAACCCGGCCTCCGGCGCGTTTGGCTCTGCCATGCACAGCAGAGATTTTCTCGTTGGGGAACCAGCGCGCCATGGAAAAGCGACCCAGCGTGACAATCACTCTGGGGTTGATCAGCTCGATCTGCCGGTCGAGATAGCGCGCGCAGGCCTGTATCTCTTCGGGCAGCGGGTCGCGGTTGCCGGGCGGCCGGCACTTGACCACGTTGGTGATATACACCTCCTCGCGCTTGAAGCCGGCGATTTGCAGCAGCTCGTTCAGAAACTGGCCGGCTGCGCCGACGAATGGGCGGCCCTGCTTGTCTTCGTTGAAGCCGGGGCCTTCACCGATGAACATGATCTCGGCATTCGCCGGGCCTTCGCCGGGTACGGCATTGGTGCGCGTGCGGGACAACTCGCACAGGGCGCACCGGCGCACCTCGCCGGCCAAAGTGTTGAGGTTTTCCATCAGACCGGATTATAAGAGGGGCTGCCTCGCTCCCTCGCTCCCGGATTTGGAACTTTCAGGACGGGCAATCGCGCGGCGCGCTACGCTGTCGCCAGCCGGCGCCGCAGGGCCTGTTCCAGATCGGCCAGGCGCTGCTTGTACTCCGGGCGCTGGAACTGCTGCACCGTCATGATGAGCGCGTCCTCGCCGTTGTCGCGGTAGTAGTGTTTGCGCAGGCCGACTTCCTCGAAGCCGTACTTGAGGTAAAGATTCCGGGCCACGGTGTTGCTTACGCGCACTTCGAGCGTCACGAAGATGGCGGCGCGTCGCTCGGCCTCGCGCATCAGGCTCAACAGCAGCAATTCGCCGACGCCGCGACCGCGCCAGGCCGGATGCGAGGCGATGGTGCTGACGTGCGCCTCGTCCACGAACATCCACATGCCGGCATATCCGGCAATGGTGGATGCGTCGTCCGGCGACATGCCCTGTGGCGAGCCCGGCGACATGGGTCTGAATCCGAGCAGGCGCTGAAGCCACCCGCGCGAGCGGGCGCGCAAGCGGGGACGAGGCAGCGGGGCGGGATGGATGCTGGCCGGCTGGCCGGCCGGCAGCGCGCGCGCCACGATGAAGTGCGCATTGGTGTTTTGCAGCAGCTCATAGCGGTAGGCTTGCTCCGGCCAGGGCAGGGGGAACGAGGCGCGCTCGATATCCATGACCGCCGGGATATCGGCCAGCGCCATCAGCGTAATCTGGAAAGTGGCTGCGTTCAACTTAGCCGGCGCGTCCGGTTTCTCCCGCGCGAGGGTTTCTTTGCTCGTGTCTGATTGGGCCTGTGCCATGGTCGGGGTGAGTGTAGCACTATGCCTCTGGCGGGTAGATGGGCATCAGCGTCATGGCGTTGTCCACCGCGCCGCTCAACCAGCGGGCGTAGCCAATCTCGGCCAGGTAGCCGGCGCGGCGCACGTTGAGCGGGGCCGGCGCGACGGCTGCCCGCATTTCGAGGAGTGATTCCAGCGTGGGCGTGAGATCGCCGCACACCCAGGCCGGCGGTTCGACCGATTCGGCAAACGCGCTCCAACTCTGGATGCGCCAGTCGTCGGCAACGGAGAGGACGCCCTCGCGCCACTCGTACCGGCGCGCGGCGACCCGTCCGCGCCCGGCTTCGACCAGCGCATACACCGGCACGTGGTGATTCGGTTGCGCGGCTGCAATGACATCGAAGGCCGTTACGCCGATCAGGGGCAGATTGCGCGCCAGGGCCAGCCCTTTGGCAATCGCCAGGCCGCAGCGCACGCCGGTGAACGACCCCGGCCCGATCGCCACCGCCACGGCGCCGATGTCGGCCGGCCTGATGTTTGCCGTGCGCATCAGCCGGCGAATCTGCTCGCTGACCCCCGCCGTGTGATGCCGTTCCGTCTCCCAGGCGCACTCGGCGCGGATCATCGTCAGGTCGCGCAGCGCCACGCTGCTGCGCCGCGTGCAGGTGTCGATCGCCAGCAGGATCTCCGATTTGGGATTGACGATTGACGATTGACGATTGATGGAGTCCATAGTCTATGTTGACCTCACAGATGAGAGGCTTTCAGTGTTGTCTATCCTTGCACAAATCGTCAATCGTCAATCCACAATCGTCAATTGTCAGACCCCAAACGCATTCTTGCGGAAGGCCAACAGAATCTGCCATGTGGCCGTGTTCTGCGTCGAGAAGGTGAGCCGGCGCTTGCTCTCCTGGACAATCTCGAATCTGACCTGGAGGGCGTTGTCGGGAATCAGGTTTTCGGCGCGCTCGGCCCACTCAATGATGACGATGCCGGTTTCGTCATCCAAAACCTCATCCAGCCCCAGTGTTGTGATGTCGCTCTCGCGCTCGATGCGGTACAGGTCGATGTGGTAGAGCGTGTGATCGTCGGCGGCGCGATGGTGTTCCTGCACCAGGGTGAAGGTCGGGCTGCGCAGGGGCTGCGACGCGCCCCAGCCCAGCCCGACGCCGCGCGCGAATTGCGTTTTGCCCGCGCCCAGCGGGCCGGAGAGCGCGATGACGGCATGGGCCGGAAGCGCCGCGGCAAGTCGCGCGCCGAGGCGCTGCGTCTGCTCCTCGCTGTGACTGATGCACTCGAATGACAGCGGTTCGAGAACGGGCATGGCGTGTTGCGTGCTGCGTGTTGCGTATTGCGTGTTGCGTGTTGCGTTTCAGCCGGGGTTGATGAGTGGGTTGAGCACCTGAAAGCCGCGCGCCAAACCTTCCTCAAAACGATCGCCCCAGAACACCGGGTCCTCGTGCTCGATGGCAATGCCGCCGTCGTAGCCGATCTCGATCAGCGTCGAGATGTACTCGGCCCAGTTGATCACGCCGTAGCCGGGGATGCGATAGCGCCAGCAGTTGTGGTGGATGCCCAGGATGCCTTCGCGCCGCAGGTTGTGATGCAGCATCTCGGTGTCTTTGGCGTGCGAGTGATAAATGCGATCCTTGAAATCGCGCGCGGCCTGAATGTGATCGATGCCCTGCCAGACCAGGTGCGATGGATCGAACTCCAGACCGAGCGCTTTCGACGGCACGCGGGTGAACATCTCGCTCCAGTTGCGCGGCGACCAGGCCAGATTGACGCTGTGCCAGGGGATGTCGCCCCACATGCCCGGCCAGTTCTCGAACGCCACGCGCAGACCCATGTCTTCGGCGGCTTGCGCGATCGGCTTGAACACCAGCTCGAAGCGCTCCATGCCTTCCTTGTAGGGCCGCTCCGGCAGGTTGCCGGCCATAGAGGTGACGACGCCCACGCCCAACAGCCTGGCGAGTTCGAAGATGGCGCGATACCGGCCCAGCGCGACCGCCGGATCGTCCAACAGCGGGTTGCCATAGTTGGCAATGGCCGACAGGGTGATGCCGTGCTTGTCCAGTATCTCCTGTGTCCGGCCGGCCACTGCTTTCAAATCGGCCGGCGCGTCCAGATTTTCGATGAGCGATGTGGCATGCACTTCGAGGCACTGGAAGCCGAGCCGTTGCGCGCGCTGCGCTTCCTCGACCGAAAACTTGCACAGATATCCGAGTTTCATGAATGATCCTCCAGGTGTCTCAGGCGCATTGTCCGATAGATTGCCCGAGAAAGCAAACCTGCCGCGAGCGGCGGGGGCGTATTTCCAGGCGGGGATAACCTGCCTGGCAACTTGCGCGGGTGTATTTCTCTGTGGGGCATGTTGCCCGGCGGTCTGCCCTGTAGAGACGTTGCAGTGCAACGTCTCTACCAGATGCGCCGGCGTAGCGCGCGGATTTATCCCGCGCAACGAGCGCGCGCAACGAGCGCGCGCAACGGCTCGGATTGCCCCTGCTGGGAAATGCCTCTCGCATTTTCCGGTGTGCCAATTGGCCTGCAAAGCAGGGCAAGCCCGGCGGCTTGCCCTACAGGCATACCCACTGCGCGCAACACTCTCTGCCGGGGAATTTGCCCCTGCTGGGAAATGCACCCTTTCAAACTCCATGACCCGCTTCGCGGCTGTAAGAATACAATTGACGGGTGACATGGGATGCGCGCCTCAACTTGCCACGATGAATTTAGAATCAAGGCGGTCATTCATATGTGCACTGACGGTGTTGAGTCCAGGCCGACCGTGCTCATCGTAGATGATGACGCTTTCAACCGTCAGGGGCTGCGTCAGTATCTGAGCCTGTGCAGCTTTGCCACGCTGGAAGCCGGCGACCAGAGCACCGCATGGGCGCTGGCGCAAGCGCACCGACTGCAAGCCGCCATTATCGATCTGGCCATCCCTAATGAACCCGGTATGCGGGCGCGGCCCGGCGACGCTTGCACGCTGCGCTGGGCTATGTCACGCCCATAGAGGCGGAACAGGCTGTCGGTGTCGCTTAACTATGTCTCCACGAAATGGGGTACGGTCCATGTTAGGCAGTTGCAATGCAGGTGGCTCAACTTTAGAATCTATCCCGATAGATGTCGGACTTCTCGGAGAAGTCCGACATCTGAGCGCGAGGCAGGCTCTTAGCAAAACCGCACCCTGCGCAGATTCGCTCGTCTCCCGTTGCCCATCGTTTGTAGGGAGCTCGCACGAAAAAGTCAACGGTAGAAATCTACCGGCTTGCACGGCGCACTCACACCTGACACCTGACGCACGCAGCGGCATTCACTGCCGGCAACTTCAAGGACTGGCTCGAAATCCTTCGGACAAGGCCCACATGGAAGGAGGCTTTGCGCAGCGAACTGCCCGGCGAAGAGGCCGTCGAACGCGTCTCTCCTACACGCCCCGCTGCCGGCGCCGAAACTCCCCCGGCGGATGTCCCGTCACCTTCTGAAAAACCTTGGTGAAGTAGCTCTGATCGTTGAAACCACAGTCCAGGCAGATTTGGATCAGGCTCTTTTCGGTGCGGATCAGCATTTCTTTGGCCCGATCAATCCGCATCTGGGTCAACAATTCCGTGAACGACTGGCCAAA
>CALBEF010000031.1 GCA_937927775.1 uncultured Anaerolineae bacterium
AGCACCGTCATGCCCGCGCAGCGCCCCTTTGTAGCGCGCGGATTTATCCCGCGCCTGGATTCCCGCTTGCGCGGGAATGACGTTTTCTCTGTCACCTGCGCCGGCGTAGCGCGCGGATTTATCCATCGCGCACATCGGCGGATTGCCCCTGATGGGAAATGCATCCCGCATTTTCCTGTGTGCCAATTGGCCTGCAAAGCGGGGCAAGCCCGGCAGCTTGCCCTACAGGCATACCCACTGCGCGCAACACTCTCTGCCGGGGAATTTGCCCCTGCTGGGAAATGCACCCGTCATGGACACCTTCATACACAGCAGACATCTCTCTGTCATCTGTATTCTGTATTCTCCGCCCTCTCCCGCACCAGATTGCAACGCGGCGCCAAAACACAAAATAGCAGCACGGGCCGGCAAGCCCGGCGCACCAGACTACCAGCGCGCCTCGCGTCGTTCCCTAGAATGAGCGGCAATACCGACTACATCCGCTCACACTGGCGAGCTGAAGACGAGGAGGAGCATTTGTGAACACCTGCACCGAACTGGCTATCAAAGATCTGGATGCGTTTGTGTTCGGCCATGCGCCCAGGCCCGTCACCACCCGCAGCGGGCTGGTGATCGGCGGCGGCACGGTCTACCCGGAGCTGAATTTCACCCTGCCCCCGATGGAAATCGAGGCGCATACGATGGCGGAGGTGCGCGCGCAGTACGCGCAGATGATCGAAGGCGTGTGCCAGCGCGCGGTGGAGTTGCACACGCCCGGCCTGATTGTGGAGTTTGAGCTGCTCCCGCCGATGACGCTGGAGCCGGAGTGGGGCGCCGAGATCACCGCCATTCTGCACAACACCCTGGAAAAGTACGCCAGGAGCGACGGACTGAAGAGCGCGTTGCGGGTGACGCCGAACGACATCCGCGAGCACGAGCGCCCGCCGATACAGCGCGGCGGCCATCTGTGGGAGCGGATGGTGCGCAGCTTCGAGTTGAACGCGCAGGCCGGCGCAGACATGTTTTCGATTGAATCCACCGGCGGCAAAGAAGTGCACGACGAGGCGCTGGTCAACGCGGACGTGCCGGCCACCGTGTTTGCGTTGGGCGTGCTGGCCTGCCGCGACATGGCCTGGCTGTGGGACATGATCGTCAGCGTCAGCAACAAATATGGCGTGATCCCGGCCGGCGACTCGGCCTGCGGCTTCGGCAACACGGCCATGGTGCTGGCCGAGAAGCGTTACATCCCCAAAGTGTGGGCGGCGGCCGTGCGTGTGATGACGGTTGCGCGCGCGCTGGTGGCTCATGAGCGCGGCGCAATCGGGCCGGGCAAGGACTGCGCCTACGAGAACCCCTTCCTCAAAGCCATCACGGGTTGCCCGATGTCGGGTGAGGGCGCCGAGGCGGCCTGCGCCCACCTTTCGCCGGTGGGCAATATCGCGCGCGTGACCACCGACCTGTGGAGCAACGAGTCGGTGCAAAACGTCAAGCTGTTGGGTGGCATGGCGCCGACCGTCTCGGTTGAGCAGTTGATCTACGCCACGCGCCTGTTAAATCATGCGACGGCTCAGGGGCCGGACAAGGCGCGCCTGTTGCGCGACTGGTACGCCGCCACCGATGTCGGCTACGATCCGCAGGCGTATGTGCTTCGCCCGGATGTGGTGCTGAAGCTGTCGGGCGAAATCGTCAAGGAGCAGACCGGCTATCAGCGCACGCGCCGCGCGGCTCAGCTTGCCTTCGAGACATTGCGCAACGCGCATCAGGCCGGCGAGTTCATCCTCAACAAGCGCGAGGTCAGTTGGCTGAATAATCTGTCTGAAGCAGCCGATGAACTGCCTGAGGATGAAGGAGAATTGATCGAGCAGATTGCGCCAACTCTGGCATCGGACAAAGTGCGGCTCGATCAGTATGGATTGGCGGAGTACAGATGACAGATAACAGACAGCAGATGACAGATAACAGACAGAGGGCAAAGGCATGGAAGATCTGAAAAAGCTGTACGACGCGATCGTGGACGGCGACGCCAGGACATCGAAGGCAGTGACGCAGGCTGCCGTCGCCGCCAACATAGACCCGCAAACACTCCTGGACGAATACATGATCCCGGCCATGAACGAAGTGGGCCGACGATTCGAGACCAGCGAGTACTTTGTCCCTGAACTGCTCATCGCCGCCCGCGCCATGAAGCAGGCGCTGGAGATCATTCGCCCGTTGCTGGTGGCCAAAGGCGCCAGGCCGGTCGGCAAGGTCGCCATCGGCACCGTCAAGGGCGACCTGCACGACATCGGCAAGAATCTCGTCGCGGCCATGCTCGAAGGCGGCGGCTTCGAAATCATCGACCTGGGCGTCGATGTGTCGCCGGAGAAGTTCATCGGCGCGGTCAGGGAGAAGGGCGCCAACATCATCGCGCTGTCGGCGCTGCTCACCACCACCATGCCGTCGATGAAGGCGACCATCGAGCAGTTGCAGGAAGCCGGCATCCGCGATCAGGTCAAGGTGATGATCGGCGGCGCGCCGGTGACGCAGAAATACGCCGACGAGATCGGGGCAGACGGCTACAGCGACAACGCCAGCGGCGCGGTCACCCTGGCCCGCAAACTGGTCGGCGAGGCGTAGCGGCGCTGGCGATCACAGACTACAGATTATCCTCACCTCGGCGACCAGAAGGCCAACGTCCCGCGCCCGATGAATCGCGGCATGATACTGCCGGTTGATTCGGTCTCGAAGATCACATCAACGACACCCTGGCGGGTAGTGATCTTGAGCGGGAAAACGAGTTTGGCGCTGTCGGGCGACCAGATGTTGGCCGAACGGCTGAAACGATCGAACTGTGTGATCAGCGCCCGGAACTGATCGGTCGGCTCGAAGTAGGCCAACTGGCGGGCGCTGCGCGTGTTCACGTTGATTGTTTGGAGCATGAGCGCATATTCAGGCTGGCTGGAGGTGTAGTCGATGCCGGGCAGGTCGGGGGTGATCTCGGCCGGCTGCATGGGCGAGAACGCCGCAATGCGCGAACCGTCCGGCGACCAGAAAAACCCGATAACCGGCTGCGCCGACAGTGCCTTGTCTTCGCCCCTGTTGACGTCGACCATGCGCAGCAGGCCGCCGGCCTGCGACGCGCTTTGCCGGGTAATGTAGGCTGCGTGACCTCCCCTGGGCGACCACGCGAAACTCACGGCCCCTTCAATCTCAGTCAGGCGACGGACGAGCCTGCCCTGCCGGTCGGCCAGCGCCAGGTACGAGCGCGCGCCATCTTCGATCGTGGTGAGCATATGCTGCCCATCGGGTGAGAACTGCGGCGAGAAAAAGGCCAGCACGCTGCCCGATGACAACACGGCCGGGCGCTCGCCGCCGGCCATGTCGAACAGGGACAGCGTCGGCAAGGCGTTCGACGCAGCCGGACGCACGCGCGCCAGCAGGGCGCTGCCGTCCGGGCTCCAGTGCCATGCTGCGGAAGCTCCGTCGAAGAGCTGGCGCGTTTGCTGCTGATCGAAGCCGGGCACAGCGACATTCAAACTCACTCGGCCGCTCGCGGCGTCTTCAGCCGCAAAGGCCAGGCGCGAGCCATCGGGTGACCAGTCGAGCCAGGTGATCCGGCTTTGCTCGCTGGCGTGCACTTCAACCATCGGCGCTTTGCCATCCGCATCGGCGACATACAGCGCGCTGTAGACCAGTTCGCCGATACCCGACTCCGGCTCGATCACCACCCGGCCGGGTTGCTCGACGCGATACTGCGTATTCGGCGCGCTGCGCGTTAGTCGCCCCTGCGGACCAACAATCACCGTCTGGCTGTCGTCGCCCCGGCGCACGATGATCTCTTCGACGCCATATTCGATCACGGCGCTCACGTCAGGTCGCCTGGCAACCACCTCCACAAACGCCAGTCGGGATGCGTCAGGCGACCACATCGGCCAGTTGTAGGCGACCACGTGCCGGCTGGCAGCCGCGCCCACATTGGCTTCTCGCGTGATGTTGATCGCGCTGCGGCCGGTCTGGTCTGTGACGAGGATATTGCCGGCCTGGTCGACGATAGCGATGCGCCCCGAACGGCGCTCGAGGACGGTGGCGAGATCGTTCTGAGGCAGGCGCACCTGTTGCGGCAACTCGATTCTCGGCGCGCCCGACGGCGCGCCTTCGCCCAATCCTGCGCAGGCAGCCAGCAAAAGGACAACGACAGAGAACGCTGTTACGCGCGTCGTGTGATACCGAAGCATAGCTAACGCTACCATCGCCAGATGAGCCGATGCTGAGCGCCGGCAGATCGCGTCATCGAGGCGCGCCGCCAGAAGCGCGAGACTGGGGGGCACATCGGACAGACGGCGGGCGTAGCGGCGTGAGTCGCTCCGGACTGTTACATGCGCGCCTGTGGCGAGGCATCTCCCCCGGCGCCATCCTCAAGGCCGGCGTAGAATCCTGACCCATGCAAAAAGCCCGGCGGCTTTGCCCCGCCGGGCTTCACGTCAATTTGGCGCTCGAAGGATGGCTTTACGCCAACACCAGCGCGCCGTCTGCGGCGTCCACCGTCACCACACTGCCTTCGCGATATTTCCCTTCCAGCACCGCCAGCGACAGCGGATCCTGCAGTTCGCGCTGGATAGCCCGCTTGAGCGGGCGCGCGCCGAACGCCGGATCCCAGCCGGCCTGCGCCAGATGCCGCCTGGCCGCCTCGGTCACGTTCAACACAAGCTTGCGCTCGGCCAGCAACCGCTTCAGCCGCGCCAGTTGGATGTCCACGATCTTCATCAGATGCTGTTCGCTCAGGCTGTGGAACACCACAATGTCGTCGATGCGGTTCAGGAATTCGGGCCGGAAGAATTTCTGCAACTCGCGCAGCAGGTCATCGCGGCTGGCGCGCGCAATGTCGAACCCCGCAAAGGCCGGCCCGTTCAGCAGGTTGCTGGTCATGATGATCACCGTGTTCTTGAAGTTCACCGTGCGGCCCTGGCCGTCGGTCAACCGGCCATCATCCAGCACCTGCAACAGCACGTTGAACACCTCCGGGTGGGCCTTCTCAATTTCGTCAAACAGCACCACCGAGTACGGCTTGCGCCGCACGGCCTCGGTCAACTGGCCGCCTTCCTCGTAACCCACATAGCCTGGCGGCGCGCCGATCAGCCGCGACACGGTGTGCTTCTCCTGATATTCGCTCATGTCGATGCGGATCATGGCGTGCTCGTCGTCGAACAGAAACTCAGCCAGCGCGCGGGCGGTCTCGGTCTTGCCCACGCCGGTGGGGCCGAGGAAGATGAACGAGCCAATCGGGCGGTTGGGGTCTTGCAGGCCGGCCCGCGCCCGGCGCACCGCGTTCGCCACAGCGCGCAGCGCGTCATCCTGCCCCACCACCCGCTGTTGCAGGCGCTCTTCCATGTGAATGAGCTTCTGCATTTCGCCTTCCAACATGCGGCTGACCGGCACGCCCGTCCAGCGCGACACCACGCCGGCGATGTCATCCGGCCCGACCTCTTCTTTCAGCAGCGGGTTGCCCTTTTGCAAATCGGCCAGCCTGGTTTGCGCCGCCTTGAGCTGCGCCTCCAGATCGCGCAGTTTGCCGTAGCGCAACTCGGCGGCCCTGCCCAGGTCGGCGGCGCGCTCGGCCTGCTCGATCTGCACGTTGACCTGCTCGATCTGCTCGCGGATAGCGCGCACCGCCTGGATAGCGCCCTTCTCGCTCTCCCATTGCGCGCGCAGGGCGTTGGCCTTCTCTTTCTCACTGGCGATTTCGGCCTCGATCTTTTGCAGGCGCTCGCGGCTGGCGTCGTCGGTCTCGCGCCTCAGCGCCTCGCGCTCGATCTCCAGTTGCAGCACGCGCCGGTCGATCTCATCCAGCGCCGTCGGCTTGGAGTCGATCTCCATCTTCACGCGGCTGGCAGCTTCATCGATCAGGTCAATCGCCTTGTCGGGCAGCTTGCGGTCGTTGATGTAGCGCGCGCTGAGCGTGGCCGCCGCGATCACCGCCGCGTCCTGAATACGCACGCCGTGGTGAATCTCGTAGCGCTCCTTCAGGCCGCGCAGGATGCTGATGGTGTCTTCGACGCTCGGCTCGTCCACCAGCACCGGCTGGAAGCGGCGCTCCAGCGCGGCGTCCTTCTCGATGTGCTTGCGGTACTCGTCGAGCGTGGTCGCGCCAATGCAGTGCAGCTCGCCGCGCGCCAGCATCGGCTTGAGCAGATTGCCGGCATCCATGGCGCCCTCGGCCTTGCCCGCGCCCACCACGTTGTGCAACTCGTCAATAAACAGGATGATCCTGCCATTGCTGGCGGTGACCTCCTTGAGCACGGCCTTCAAGCGTTCCTCGAACTCGCCGCGATACTTGGCGCCGGCAATCAGCGCGCCCATGTCGAGCGAAACAATGCGCTTGTCCTTCAATCCTTCGGGCACGTCGCGGCGCACAATGCGCTGCGCCAGACCTTCGGCGATGGCGGTCTTGCCCACGCCTGGCTCGCCGATGAGCACCGGGTTGTTCTTGGTGCGGCGCGACAGAATCTGAATGACGCGCCGGATTTCCTCGTCGCGCCCGATCACGGGGTCGAGCTGACCCTGCTGCGCGGCCTGAGTCAGATCGCGGCCGTACTTTTCCAGCGCCTGATAGGTCGCCTCGGGTTGCTGGGTGGTGACGCGCTGATTGCCGCGCACCTGCACCAGCGCCTTGAGGATGGCGTCGCGGGTAATGCCGGCCTCCGTCAGAATGCGCTGCGCAGGGAATGGACGAACGCCAGGGCCGGGGTCGGCCAGCGCCAGCAGCAGATGCTCGGCGCTGACGTACTCATCCTTCATCTGCTCGGCTTCCTTTTCGGCCCGTTGCGCCACAACGCTGAACTCACGCGACAACGTGGCCGTGCCGGCTGCGCCGCTCACCTTCGGCTTGCGCTGGATGTCGCGCTCCGTGAGGCTGCTGAGGTAGTCCGGGCTGACGCCCAGGCGCGTGACGATCTGCGGCGCAATGCCGCCTTCCTGCACCAGCAGCGCGTGCAGCAAATGTTCCGGTTCGATTTGCGAGTTGCCGTATTCCTGGGCGACGCGCTGCGCGCCCAGCACGGCTTCCTGCGCCTTTTCCGTGTATTGGTTCAAGTTCATGGCTCACCTGCCCCTGACTGTCTGATATCTGGAGGTATCGTGAAACGTATCGTGAAACGCGCGCGCCAGACGCATGTTAGCGCCGAATTAGCGATGTGTTGGATAGCCGCGTTTATAATCCGCGCAGCAGATTAGAACAGGTGTGCAAATGGCAGAGAAACGGTCAGCGAAAATGCCGGCAAACGGTGGAACCGATCCGGTCACAGCCGGCGCAACGGGCAAGCGCAGCAAGGACGGCAAGGGCGGCGTTCCCAGGAACGGGCACGCGGCGCCGGCACAGATGACGCTGGAGATCAGCCCGTTTGGGCGCATCCGCGCGGTGGACATCGACGCGCAGATGAAGGACGCCTATCTGTCCTACTCGATGAGCGTCATCGTCTCGCGCGCGCTGCCCGACGCCCGCGACGGCTTGAAGCCGGTGCAGCGGCGCATTTTGTTCGTCATGCACGACACCGGCCTGCGCGCCGACTCGCCTTACCGCAAGAGCGCGCGCATCGTGGGCGACGTGCTGGGCAAATATCACCCGCACGGCGACCAGTCGGTCTACGACGCCATGGCGCGCATGGCCCAGGACTTCTCGATGCGCTACCTGCTGGTCGACGGGCAGGGCAACTTCGGCAGCGTGGACGGCGACCCGCCGGCAGCCATGCGCTACACCGAGGCGCGCCTGAGCAAACTGTCGATGGAGATGCTGGCCGACATCGACAAGAACACGGTCGATTTTCAGGAGAACTTCGACGGCACGCTGATGGAGCCGACGGTCCTGCCGGCGGCCGCGCCCAACCTCATCGTCAACGGGGCCACCGGCATCGCCGTGGGCATGGCCACCAACATCCCGCCGCACAACCTGGCCGAGATCTGCGACGCCACCGCGTTCATCATCGACAAAATCCTGCAAAGCAAAAAACGCTGGAGCCAGGACGACCCATTGCCCGATGTCGAAATAGATGTCGATGACCTGCTGAAGTTCGTCAAAGGGCCGGACTTCCCGACCGGCGGCATCGTCTTCCGCTACAACGACAAGGTCGAAGGCGGCGACGCCCTGCGCATGATGTACGCCACGGGACGCAGCAAGCTGATCGTGCAGGCCAAAGCGCACATCGAGGAAGGTCAGCGCGGCAAGACGCACATCATCGTCACCGAGCTGCCTTACGAAGTGAACAAATCGGCGCTGATCGAGCGCATCGCCGAACTGGCGCGCGACGAGAAGATCGCCGGCATCACCGACATCCGCGATGAGAGCGACCGGCGCGGGATGCGCATCGTCATCGACGTGGGCAAGGGCGAAGACCCGCGCAAAACGCTGGCCGGCCTGTACAAGCACACGGCCATGAAAGGCACGTTCGGCGTGACCATGCTGGCGCTGGTCGATGGCGAGCCGCGCGTGCTGCCGTTGCGCCGGCTGCTGCACGTCTTCATCGAGCACCGGCGCGAAATCGTCCGCCGGCGCAGCGAGCACGACCTGTTGCGCGCCAGAGAGCGCGCGCACATCCTCGAAGGTCTGGTCAAGGCGCTCGACATCATCGACCAGATCATCAAACTGATTCGCGGTTCGCGCGACACCGACGCCGCCCGGCACGGCCTGATCCACACGTTCAAGTTCACCGAATTGCAGGCCAACGCGATTCTGGACATGCAACTGCGCCGGCTGGCCGCCCTCGAGCGCAAAAAGCTGGAGGACGAGCTGGCCGAGAAGCGCCGGCTCATCAGGTATCTGGAAGACCTGCTGGCGCACCCGAACAAGATCCTGGGCGTCATCCGCGATGAGACCATGGCGCTGAAGGAGCGGTTTGGCGATTCCCGGCGCACCACGGTCATCGGCGACGGCAAGAAGAAGGGCGTGAGCGCCGATCAGGTCCTGACCACGCACGAGCTGCTGCCCAACGAGAAGGTGACGGTGATCGTCGGCCAAAATGGCAAGGTGGGCCGAGTCAGCGGGTCGGCGCGCGTGACGGCTGCCGCCGAAGTCATGCCGGCGGCTATTGTTAAATGCACGACCAAAGACCTGGTGTATGTGGTCGGCTCATCGGGCAGGGCGGTGGTGCTGTCGGTGGCAAACCTGCCGGCGGAAGATGTGACAACGGGCGGCGGCGCGGCCCTCACGGCAATCGCGTCCTCGTTCCCGCCCGGCGACGATGTCATCGGCGCGTTTGCGCTGACGCGCACAGCCAGCGCAGGGTTCGTTGTGCTGGCGACGAGCGCCGGCATGGTCAAGCGGACAGAGGTAGGCGCGCTGCCGGGAGCGACCGGCACAGTGTTCCCGATCATCGGCGTGAACGAAGGCGATTCCGTCGTGAGCGTGGCAGTGACGCGCGGCGATGAGGATATCGCGCTGTTCACGCAGCAGGGCATGGCCATTCGCTTCAAACAGGACGAGGTGCGCCCGATGGGTCTGCCGGCCACCGGCGTCGTCGGCATCAAACTGGCCGAGGGCGACATCGTCATTTCCATGGCCGCGCTTGACCCGAAGGACAAAGCGCGCGAGGTGGTGCTGGCCACCACCGACGGCAGGGCCAGGCGGCTGGCGGTAAAGGAGTACCCGGTGCAGGGCCGGGCCGGCAAAGGCGTGATCTCGGCCAAACTGGCGCGCGACGCCACGGTTGCCGACGCGGTGATGGCAGCCGGCGAGGACACGATTGTTTACGTCACGCTGAAAGGCACGGCCAAATCGCTGAAAGCGAAGAATCTTACGCGGCGCGGCCGGCCGGCTGACGGCGACGAGGCCATCGCGCTCAGCGGCAGCGACCGGCTGGCAAAGATGGTGGTAGTGGCCGGATAGCTGCGCTTCGGCAACCAGGCGCGTCGCAATATAATCCTGCGCATGACATCCGACCCCCGCATCGCGCTTCAGATCGGCCCGGTCGCTGTGCACTGGTACGGCATTCTCATCACGCTGGGGATGTCGTTCGCCACGTATCTGGCCGGCCTGGAGGCCAAACGCCGGGGCGAGGACCCCGACATTGTCTGGGATGGCGCGCTGCTCGTGATCTTTCTGGGGCTGGTCGGCGCGCGCTTGTATCATGTGTTCTCCTCGCCCAACGATGGCAGCGGCAGCGGCTGGGCCTACTATTCGCAGAACCCGATCGAGATCATCGCCATCTGGAAAGGCGGGCTGGGCATCTTTGGCGGGCTGATCGGCGGGCTGATCGGGATCGCATACATCATCTGGCGCAGGCGGTTGGTGTTCCTGCGCTGGCTCGATATTGTCGCGCCGGGGGTGCTCATCGCGCAGGCCATCGGGCGCTGGGGCAACTTTGCCAACCAGGAGTTGTACGGCGGGCCAACCGGCTCCTCGTGGTGGGGCATCACCATTGCGCCGGAATTTCGCGTGCGCACCGGCAGAATCGACTTCACCGATCTGGCCGCCTGGCCGCCGGAGACGCGCTTCCATCCCACGTTCTTCTACGAATCGGCCTGGAACTTCGTCGGCTTCATCCTGTTGTTGTGGGCCGGCCGGCGTTTCGCGGATCACCTGCGCGACGGCGACATTTTCGCCGGCTACCTGTTCTGGTACGGCCTGGGACGCGGCTGGATCGAATTGCTGTTCCGGCCCGACGCCTGGACGATCGGCTCATTGCCGACCGCCGTGTGGGTGTCGATCAGCTTTATGAGCGCTGCCGCCGTGATCGCGCTGGTCAATCATGTGGCATTGCCCCGGCTGAATCCGACGCACCCCTGAGCGCATGTCAGCCGCCTCTGACACATGAAACGCATTGCCGACGAATACGAGCTGCCTGACTACGACGAGCCGGAGGAGGGTCACATCGGCGCGTTGTTGCGCCGGCCGCGCCGACGCTGGGGCCGGCTGTGGGCAGCGCTTGGCGTTGTGACGGCGCTGGCCGGCTTCTTCGGCAGTTTGATCTACGTCGGGCAGGCCGAGCGTGAAGACAGCTTCTGCATCGGCTGCCACACCGTGCCGGAGCAGACCTACTTCGACCGGGCCGGCGCAGCAGTCGCCGGCGCGCTGGCGGTCGATCTATCCAGCTTTCACTATCAGCAGATTCGCGGGGCCGGCGGCGCCATCCGTTGCATCAACTGCCACGAGGGCGATGGCAGCGCAGCCCACATCGTGGACAAGCGGCTGTTGGGCCTGCGCAATCTGGTCGAGTGGTTTGTCGGGCGCAACGACCCGGCGGTGGAGAAGTTGCGCGCGCGCGCGCCGCATCTGTCGAATGACGGCTGCGCGGGCTGCCATCAGGAGACGCTGCTGGTGGCCGGCATGGACAACCACGCCCACAACATGCTGCCCCTGAGCTATGCCTTGTGGAAAAACGGCGCGCGCCTGATTCCCCCGCGCGGCGCAGAGGATGTGCAGGCCATCATCGCGGCCGGCCTGCTGCGCTATGACACCAACGTGCAATGCGCGACCTGCCATCAGACCCACCGTTCGCTGGAGACGGGGCTGTATCTCGACCTAGGCGTTGTGGAGCGCGGCTGCGTCCAGTGCCACATCGAAGTCGGGCAGGGGCCGCTGGAAGTGACGGTGACACTCGAAGAGTAGGACCGGCGCTCAATACCGGCCATGCGCCAGCGCCGTCTCGATGAAGCGCATGTAGTTCTCCTCGGTCTTGCGCGCCGGCGGCACGTTGATGGGCGCGGCCGTGGGCATGATGACGCAGCGCCCGCCGGCTTTGGCCGAGTCCATGCATAACTGCGCGGTCGCCTCGACCTCCTGTGGCGAGCCGTGCTCCAGCAGTTTCAGCTCCAGGTTGCCGAAGATGCACAGGCGATCCTCCACCCGGCGCGTGACCTCGGCCAGCGTGATGTCACCGTCGGGCGGCGGCTCGCACGGGTCGATGGCATCCGCGCCGGTGGCGACAATCATATCCAGCACGCGGTTGATCCTGCCGTGACAGTGCAGGCGCGCTTTCGCGCCGAAACTGTGAATCAGATCTACCATTTCGCGCACATACGGCAACACGAATCGCTCGAACAACGCCGGCGGCAGATAGGGCGGCGTCGCGTACTCCGGCCCGCAGATGCGGTACAAATCGACGACGTTCACCGACAACATGCGCCGAAGATTGATCTGGTTGCGTTCGTGCAAGGCGGCCGCCGTGCGCGCGAAATGCCCGGTCTCGGTGGCGGCCCGGATCAGATAGTCGGCCATCGACATGAGTTCGGCGGCGAACAACAGCGGGTCGCCCAGCGAAGCCATGATGACGCCGCGCTCGCCAACCTCGCGCCGGATGCGTTCAAAATCCGATGTATCGTAATCCAGCGGCTCGAACGGGATCGACATCACTCTGTCCACGTCCTCGACCGACTTGCACCAGTGCTCGGTCTGCCAGACTGTGTTGATCCCGTCGACAACCCTGGTGATCCGGGTCAGGTTGCCCTTCGGCGTGTGGAGCGCGCGATGCGTGACCAGGGCGTCGCCCTTGCGCCATTTGCCGGCTGGCGATCTCGACCGGCCAGGCGGTGTCAAGAAAGACAGCATTCGACGCCGGATTCCACATAGCCAGGCAATCGGTTTTCTCGCGGATGACATCCATGAGCCGGCGATAGGAGGGCTGGTGGTTTTCCCACGCCTGGCTGTTGTGGCCGACCAGTTCGCAGGTGGAGATGGGGACGCGATCGGGAATGCGCCCCTCCAGCGCCGCAAGCAAGCGTTCGCGCGAGGTCATGGTCATTGGAGGGCCTCCTGGATTTGCCGGCGCTGTTCGTCATCGAGCGTGATCCTGCCGGCAGCGGCATTCGATTCGAGCTGCGCGACAGACGAGGCGCCGGGGATGGCCGGCCCCATGCCGGGCAGAGACAGCATGTATGCCAGCGCCAGTTGCGACAACGCAATTCCCCATGCGCGCGCGAGTTCAGCCAGCCGGCCCAGCCGGGTCATGGTCTGCGCGTCGGCGACGATAGAGAGCGCGCCTTCGTCGAACAGCCGGTCGCCGGGGCCGGCTTTGCTCAGATCGAGATACCGATCGGTCAGTAATCCCAGCGCCAGCGGACTCCAGGCGACAAAAGACAGCCCCATGCGCGCCGCATAGTCCAGCGCGCCGGCGTGCGCCGCCGATTCGCCATGCAAGATGTCGAACTGATTTTGCACGGCGATCACCCGGCAGCGCGACGAGAGACTTTGCGCCGCCGCGCGATACAAGGCCAGTTGATCGACGGTGAAGTTGGAGACGCCGAAGTAGCGCACCACATCCTGGCGCGTCAAATCCTCGATGGCGCACAGGCTTTCCTCGGCCGGCACGCCGGGGTCGAAACGGTGGAAATACAGCAAGTCAATGGCTTCCACCCGCAAACGTTCCAGGCAGGCATACACCGACTCCAGAATGTTCAGGCGCGACAGGCCGCTGTGATTGGGGGTGCGGCCATCCATGCCGCCGAAGACTTTTGTGGCGATGACAACATTGCGGCGCTGGTCGGGATTGCGCGCCAGCCACGCGCCGATCACGCGCTCGGAATTGCCCGACGCCGCGTTGTATCGATTGGCGGTGTCCCAGAACGTCACGCCCAGCTCAATAGCGCGATCGAAGATGGCGAAGGCGGTCTTCTCGTCCACGCGCGCGCCGTCGCCGGTTTCGGGGTAGCCGAATTTCCATGTGCCCAGGCCGATTGCGGAGGCGCGCAGGCCGGATTGGCCCAGCGCGCGATACGGCATGCCGTTAAACGAATCGGTCGTGAAGGGAACGTTGTACAACTCAGGGCGTGGTTCCGTCTGTTGTCTGTTGTCTGTCATCTGCGCTCTGTGATCTGTCGTCTGCCGTCTGTTGTATGGCGCAGGCCGCCGAAGCGCCCGGCAGCCTGTGGCGGTTGCGCGCCACCCATCTGTAAACGGCGTCTTCGAATTGCCGGATGCCGGGCACGGCATAGAGAAGCGAGAGAACGCGCCAAATTCCACCCAACTCATGCAGCGTTCGATTGGCGGCGGCGGCGGCGCGGTACTGCCGGCCATCGGGATACACCAACCAGACCGCTTCGGCGCACTGGGCCGCCGTCAAGCCGGCGCGTTCGAGCAGCCCTGGCGTTTGCCAGGGCAGCACGTCGATGCGTCCCCTGCAATCCCAGCGCGCCACAGCGCCGGCCACCCGCGCGCAAAAAGCGCAGTCGCCGTCGTAAATGAGCGCAGGTTTCACCTTCAGCATCAGGCGCGCCTAGCGTTGCCCGGCCAGAATCTTCTCGATCTCCGCGATGTCCTCCGCCGGCAACACGAAGTCGCCGGCCTGCGCCGTCTCTTCCACCTGCGCCGCGTTGCGCCCGCCGACGATGGCCGACGTGACTTCAGGCCGGCGCAACACCCACGCGATCGCCAGTTGCCCCACCGTGCGGCCGTGCTTCTGCGCGATGGGACGCAGCCTGTCCACGATCGCCAGGTTGGCCGACAACTGCGGCTCGATGAAGCGCGGGTCGTTGCGCCGGTGGTCGTTGGCCGGCAGCGCCTCGGTTCGCTCGCGCGTCCATTTGCCGCTCAGCAGGCCCTTGACCATCGGGCTGTACACCACCACGCCGATGTTGTGCGCGCCGCAGAAGGGCAGAATCTCGCGCTCCACGTCGCGGGTCAACATGCTGTAGGGCGGCTGCAGCGACGCCACGGGGTGAATGGGCATGATGCGCTGGAGCTGCGCCACGTTGAAGTTCGAGACGCCGGCGTAGCGCACTTTGCCGGCTTTGACTGCGTCGGCAATCGCGCCCCAGCCTTCCTCGATATCCTCTTCCGGCTGCGGCCAGTGAATCTGATACAGATCGATCACATCCACGCCGAGCCGTTTCAGGCTGGCGTCCAGCTCCGCCAGCACGCTGGCGCGTTTCAGATGGGCCATCGGCGCGCCGTCCGGCCCTTTCACGCGGCCGCATTTGGTCGCCACAAACGGGCGCTGGCTCAATCCCTTGAGCGCGCGCCCCACCACTTCCTCAGAGTGACCAAAGCCGTACACGGCTGCCGTGTCGATCCAGTTCACGCCCAGATCGATGGCGCGGTGAATGGCCGCCACCGAGTCGTCGTCGTCCTGCGGCCCCCAGCCAAACTTCCAGTCGCCGCCGCCAATCGCCCACGCGCCGAAACCGACGCAGGTGAAAGGCAGTCCTGTCCATCCAAGAGGTCGTGTTTGCATGCCCGCCAATATAACGTGACTTGCTGCCGGGCCGAAAAGGGCGCATTTCCCGGCAGGGGCAATTAGCCGATTTGCGCGGCGGTTGGAAACCGCGCGCAATATGCCCGGCCAATATGCCCGGCGAAGAAATGCGCCCGGCGAATGGTTGCGGACTTGCTCACGCGCCACAAGATGGGGCGCGTAGATGCGCGACAAGGGGCATCAATACACGGGCAGATAGCGATCCAGTTCCCACCCGCTCACGTAGAGGCGATAGTCATCCCACTCGCGCGTCTTGGCGTCCACGTACCGGTCGAACAGGTGCGCGCCGAGCGTCTGGCGCATCAGGTCGCTGCGCTTCAGTTCTTCGATGGCCTCGCCCAGCGAGCCGGGCATGGCAACCATCTGCTGCCGCGCGGCCTGATCCAGATGATACAGGTCTTCCTCGGCTGCCGGCGGCACTGGCAGGTCGCGCTTGATACCGTCCAGGCCGGCCATCAGGATCGCGGCAAACACCAGGTACGGATTGGCCGAGGGGTCCGGGCAGCGCAACTCGATGCGCGTGGCGGTGGCAACGCGCCCGGCGCTCACCTTGGGCACGCGAATCAGCGCCGAGCGATTGGTGCGCGCCCAGCTCAGATACACCGGCGCCTCGTAGCCGGGCACCAGCCGCTTGTAACTGTTGACCAGCGGCGCGATGATCGCCGACATGGCGCGCGCGTGGTGCAACTGGCCGGCGATGAACTTTTTCGCCACTGCGCTCAGACCATAGGCATCGCCCGGATCGGCGAAAGCATTTTTGCCGTTGCTCCACAGGCTCTGGTGCGTGTGCATGCCGCTGCCGTTGACGCCGGCGATGGGCTTGGGCATGAAGGTGGCGTACAGGCCATTGCGTTGCGCCGCCGCCTTGAGCGTCTGCCGCAACGTCACCGCGTTGTCGGCTGTGCGCAGAGCGCGGTCATACTTGAAGTCGATCTCGTGCTGGCCGGTAGCCACTTCGTGGTGCAGCGCCTCCACCTGAATGCCCAGCGCCGAGAGCATCATCACCATCTGCCGGCGCACGGCGTGGCCCAGGTCCGTGCCGTCGTCGAAGTAGCCGGCCTGATCGTGCGGCTCGAGCGGCAACAGGGACGGCATGCCCCCATTGCCCATCCCGTGCGGCCGGAACAGGAAGAACTCCAGTTCAGGGCCGGTAAAGTACTCGTAACCCATCTCTGCGGCGGCTTTCAACGCGCGCCTGAGCACGTTGCGCGGGTCAGTCTCGAACGGCTCGCCGTTCGGTGTCTGCACATCGCAGATCACGCGCGCGGTGGGCGCGTCCGACACCCAGGGAATGATGGCGAACGTGTCGAGGTCCGGGTAGAGCAGCATGTCGCTCTCGGCAATGCGCGCAAAGCCCTGGATCGACGAGCCATCGAACCACTGGCCATGTTCCAGGACATCGGGCCACAGCTCAACCGGCACGCTGACCGTCTTGACGATGCCCATGATGTCGGTGAACTGAAGGTTGACGAACTTGACGCCGGCGGAAGCGATTTGCTTCTGGACGCGCTCGACACTGACAGGGTCATGATTCATTGAGATCTCCTTGAGTTTGAGCCTGGCGCTCGTATGTGAAAAGAGAAAGACGGATAGCAACGGGCAAACCGATCATTCGCCCGCCGCCATCCGTCTTCGTCGTGGAATGAACGCTATTCTACCCGGCGCTAGAGCAACGGCTCGCCGGGACTGTCCTGCCCGGTCACTTCCAAAAACCGTTGCTCAATGCGGGCAATCAGGCGGTTCACATCCTGTCCCTCGAGCGGCGCCTGACCGCCGGCGATCGTGCCATGTCCGCCGGCCTTGCCGGGCGGCACGATGATCTGCTGGATCAACAGGCCGGCGTCCTGTTCCATGAACTCGATGCGCAGTGACAGATGCAGGATGTTGCCGTGCTGGCCCAGGCACAGTGCCGCGCGCGCGCCTTCGAGCCGCAACAGCAAGTCGGCCATCTCCGCAGCCAGATCGGGCCGGTCCATCACCCCCAGGTCGGCGATGACGGCGCGGCCATACACACGGGCGGCGTTGAGGCCGCGACTGAAGGCGCGGAAGTAATCGCGGGGCAGCCCGGCGTGTTCGACCTGAATCAATTCCGACCGATTGGCGCGCGCAAGCAACTCCAGATACACCGCCTCGTCGGCCGGCGCGGCCCCGCGCGACAGGCCCTGCGTGTCCGTCTTCAGGCCATAGAACAGCGCGGTTGCCAGCAGGGGATCAGGCGTTACACCGGCCGCCTGCATGTGCTGGTAGACCAGCGTGACCGATGCGCCAATCTCCGGCCGCACATCGACGTACTGCGCCTGAGCGATCGCTTCTCGCACCGGATGATGATGGTCGATGACGATGCCGGGCGGCGCCGGCAGCCGGTTGTTGCCGGCAGTGGGCTGCGAATCCACCAGCGCAATAGCCGGATACTGGTCAAGAAAGTCCAGCGTGTCGCTGTGTTCCCACTCCGGCGTCAGGCGATTGAGCATGGCGCGGTTCTCGGCGCGCGCCACCAGACCGCTGTACACCATGCGGCTCGGAATACCCCACGCGCTCAACAGCGCCGCCAGCCCTTTGCCTGCCGCCAGCGAGTCGGGGTCTGGATTGTCGTGCGTGAGAATCAGCACCGGCCCCTTGCCCGCCGCGTCACGCAGACAATCGAGCTGCGCCTGAGTGATTGGATTGGAGACGGAGGTATGCATGGTTGTGTCGGCGAACCCACTGCCCGCCATCCTCGCGGACGAGGATGGGCGTCACGCTTTGTTCAAGCCATCCTGCTCGCTGTACGGCAGATTCATCGCCGCGATGACGCTCGATGGATGAAGCCGACGATCGACGCGCGGCGGCCGGCCGGCCTCGCCCCGGAAAACAGCCACGCGCTCGAAAGGCGGGTTGAGCGGAATCAAGCCAAAGTTTTCCTGTCGCGCGCGGCGAATGGCGCGCTCGGCGCCGGCGCGAATCATCTGGCGCGCCATCTCAGGATGGACATGCACTGCGCCGATATTGCGCGCCATGTAAGCCGCCGTGTCCAGTTCGTCGCCGGCGCGCGGCCCGGCGCCGGGCGTTGTGCCGCGCTTGACACTCACCGTTTCGATGCCGGGCACAAGTTGTTGCGCCTCGGCGCAGCCAGCCTGATCGCCGGACAAAAAGATGGCGCGCACCCCCAGCTCGCTGGCGCACATCGCCAATTGCCCGAACTCGCCGATCGACACGCCATTGATCGACAGATCGATCCAGTTGAACCACTGCGTATGGGCGAGGTGGGCGTAGCCGGCCCCGGCTTTGGCGTGCTGGCCAACCCACGCGACCACATCGAACCCTTCGTCCAGCAGAAACGGCCAGCCCATGTCAAACCCGCGCATCAATTCCACGCGCGGGTCGAGCAGCGCCGGGTGGATGGCGCCCGCCCCGTGCCCATCGGCGACGAGGATGCGCGTTGCGCCGCCGGCAAGGAATCCCTCAATCGCCGCGTTGACTTCGCGCGTGAGCAGTTCCTTCGCCAGCTCGTAATAGCGCGACTCGGGCAGACACCAGTCGCTGAAGTTCAGCACGCCGGCCACGCCCTCCAGATCAGTCATCAGGTAAACACGCATTTATCGGCTCCGCATTTAGAGGCTAATCCGATTTCAGACAAATAACCGCTGAACCAGAGCAACCACCTGCTCGCGGGTCGTGGCTTCGGCGCAGTCATCGCAAGTCGATGACGACATTTTGTTGCGCCGGCGCGGCGCCCGCTATGACAACGCAATTCCGGCCAGCCGCGCGCTGGCTTCCCACACTGCGCGCCGCAACTCGCGGTCGTGGACCAGCGGCGAGGGGGTGGCGATGCGCTGCCGCGCGAAGTATTGGCCGGTGATCGTGGCGACATCAGGCGAACTGGCCAGATAGACCGGCGTGGCGGCCCCGGCCTCCACGCCGGCGCCCTGCGCGCCATAGCCGCTTCTGAGCAGCCTGGTGTCGATCACGCCGGGGTGGAGCGCGTTGACAGTGACCTGCGAGCCGGCCAGCCGCTCGGCCAGCTCGAAGGCAAACAGGATGTTGGCCAGCTTGGACATGGCATACGCCTCATGCCCGTCGAATGGGCCGGCGTCATTCAGGCGCTCGAAATCAATCCGCGCGTTCTGATGAGTCGTCGAACTCACGATGATGATGCGCGCCGGCGCGCTGCGACGCACCAGATCGAGCAGCAGATGGGTGAGCAGAAACGGGGCGATGTGATTCACCGCCAGCGTCATCTCGATGCCATCTTCGCTCAGGCGACGCTCGGCCATGAACACGCCGGCGTTGTGGATCAGCACGTCCAGCCGCTCGTATTCGGCCAGTATTTCGCCGGCCATCTCGCGCACCTGGCGCAGCGAAGCAAAGTCAGCCACAATCGGCGCCACACGGTCATTGGCGCTCGCCCGGCGAATGTCTTCTGCCGCTTCCTCGGCGCGCGCGCGGCTGCGGCCATGCGCCAGCACACACGCGCCCATACGCGCCAGTTCCAGCGCAGTCTGCTTGCCAATGCCATCGGTCGCGCCGGTGACAAGAATGGTTTTGTCCCGCATAATGGCTCAATCGCTCAATCACTCAATGGCCCGATCGACGCTGCTCATCATCCGCCTCCAGGCGCCCAGGCGCCCAGTATAAAACCTGCCGGCGCAATATCGCTACAATGAACCCCATGAACAGCAAAGAGCGCGTCCGATTGGCGTTCGAGCATGTGGAACCAGATCGCGTGCCGCTGTGGTATGGGGCAGCAGACGGATTGACCCATCGCCTGATGGCGGCGTGCGGCGTCCCCGATGAAGAAGCGCTGATGCGCCGGCTGCGCATTGATTTCCGCCGCGTCCATGCCCGCTATGTCGGCCCGCCGCTGGGCAACAGGAACATCTGGGGCGTCGAGCGCGGCGGAGATTATTACGGCCAGCCGCTGTCGCATCCTCTGGCCGGCGTCGAGACGATTGAACAAGTCGAAGCGTTCACCGGCTGGCCCTCGCCGGACTCGTTCGACTTCTCACATCTGCGCGCCGAATGCGAGCAGTGGCGCGACTACGCCATCATCGGCGGGCCGTGGGTAGTGGTGTTCACCGACGCGACCGAACTGGTGGGCATGGCCGAATTCTTCGAGAAGATGCACACCCATCCCGAAGTCATGCAGGCCGTGATGGAGAAGGTGAGCGACTTCTACTACACGCTGGCGGTGCGCTTCTTCGAGACGTGCGGCGATCTGCTCGACATTTTCTTCTTCGGCGACGACATGGGCACGCAGCAGGCGCTGCTTGTCTCATTGAACCACTGGCGCGCGTTCTGCAAGCCGCACATCCGCCGCTTCATCGAGCTGGGCCGGCAGGCCGGCCTCAAGACCATGTTCCACTCGTGCGGCGCAGTGCGGGCGCTGATTCCCGACCTGATCGAACTGGGTCTCGACGCCCTTAACCCCGTCCAGGTGCGCGCCAAAGGCATGGACTTGCAGGAGCTGAAGGCGGACTTTGGCAGCCGCATCGCCTTTCACGGCGCGTTCGATCATCAACAGGTCTTGCCGTTCGGCTCGGTGAACGACGTGCGCGCCGAAGCGCGCCGCGTGATCGACATCATGGCGCCGGGCGGCGGGTTCTGCCTCGCGCCCAGCCACGATCTGATGCTGGACGAATTTCCGCCCGAAAACGTGATCGCCCTGTACGATGAGGCCCATGCTTACGGCCAATATGCAGGCAAGGAGTGACATGTTGAAACTCAAGTCATTGATCGAGCCGGGCGACCCGGAGCGCATGGCTACCGGCTTCCGGTTCACCGAAGGCCCCGTCTGGCTTCCCGACGGCTACTTGCTGTTCTCCGACATCCCGGCCAATCGCATCTACAAATGGACGCCCGGCGACGGCGCGATCATCTGGCGCGAGCCGAGCGGCAACTCGAATGGCCTGACCCTCGACCGCGAGGGCCGGCTGATCGCCTGCGAGCACGGCAACCGGCGCGTCTCGCGCACCGAGGCCGATGGCCGCATCACCACGCTGGCCGAGCGTTATCGAGGCAAACGCCTGAACAGCCCCAACGACGTGGTGGTGAAGTCCGACGGGACCATCTACTTCACCGATCCCCCCTACGGCATCGATCTGAAAGACCGCGAACAACCCTGCAATGGCGTGTATCGCATCCTGCCGGACGGCGCCATCGAGTTGCTGGCCGATGACTTCGACCGGCCCAACGGCCTGGCCTTCTCGCCTGACGAGTCTGTGCTCTACATCGACGACTCGCCGCGCCGGCATGTGCGCGCCTTCGACGTGCGTCCCGACGGCACACTGACCAACTCGCGCGTCATCGCCGACATGGATCACCCGCAACCCGGCTCGCCCGATGGCATGAAGATCGACGCCGAAGGGCATCTCTACGTAACCGGCGCCACCGGCGTGTGGGTATTCGAGCCGAGCGGCGAACTGCTGGGCGTTGTCGTCACGCCGGAGCGCCCGGCCAACTGCGCCTGGGGCGACGCTGACCGGCAGACGTTGTACGTTACCGCCCAGACATCCATCTATCGCATTCGCGCCAGGGTGCGCGGACTGGGGCCGGCCTGAACAGAGGGCAGGCTGACAGCCTGCGCGGCAGGCCAGCGGCTTACCCTAACTTACTCGCCGGCTGCTGTCCATTGCTGCGCGGATCAAATCCTGTTTCAGGTCCCACAGCCGCTGCGTCAGCGACACGTGGTAGATGTGCGGATTCACGAGACGCCTGACGCCAGCATCCAGCCGGTTGACATCCGCGATGCGGCGCTGCCGGATCTGGTCGAGGGTCGGCCATTCATACACCAGCCGGCCCTCGCTCAACACATCTACCAGCAACGGCTCCACCTCGCACACATCTTTTTGCTGGAGCGAGCGCTGCTGCGTGTGGTCGGTCGGATGCCGCAGCACCAGCCGGCCCTCTGGACTGGCGAGCATCTGGCGCGGGTCTTCGTCATCCAGGCTGAGCAGATCGGCTGTGGCATTGCAGCGGCTGTCATACAAGCGCCAGGCCAGTTTGTGGCCGGGATTGGGGGTCTTCTCGGCCGATTCGGAAATCTTGATGGCCGGCTTCCAGCGGCCCTCGTCATACACCGCCACCAGCTTATACACGCCACCCAGCGCCGGCTCGCCCCACGACGTGATCAGCCGCGTGCCGACGCCGTACACCATCCGCTCGATCACCCGGTCGGCGTCCACTTCCCACCGCTTCGCCTCCTGCCGAATCTGGGTGATGATCTGCCAGATCAACAGCTCATCCAGATCGTTTGACAGGACGATGGATGTGTCGGGGAAGCCGGCCGCATCCAGCATTTTGGCCGCCTGGATCGTCAGATACGCCAGGTCGCCAGAGTCAATACGCACCCCCACCGGCTTGTGGCCCTTGCGCGCCAGTTCCTCGAACACGCGAATGGCGTTCGGGATGCCGCTCTCCAGCGTGTTGATCGTGTCCACGAGCAACAGGCAATCATCGGGGTACACCTCGGCAAAGGCGCGGAAGGCATCCAGCTCGCTCATGCCAAGCGACATGAACAACTGCACCATGCTGTGCGCGTGCGTGCCTTTCGGCGTGTACCCCAGCGCGTGCGACACGCCCACGTTGGAGGTGAAGTCGGCCCCGCCGATGAGAGCAGCCCGCGCGCCGGCGTTGGCGCCCTTTTCCTGCCCGCGCCGCAGGCCAAACTCCAACACCAGGCTGCCATTCGCCACATCGCGGATGCGCGCAGCTTTGGTCGCCACCAGCGTCTGATAGTTGATGTGAGCCAGCAGCGGGGTCTCCAGAATCTGAGCCATCGCCATCGGCCCCTGCACCACCGTCAGCGGCACGCTGGGATGCGCGACGCGCCCTTCGGGAATGGCCTTGAGGGTGATGCTGCCAAAGTTGCCATGCTCGCGCAGCCAGGCCAGAAAGTCCTCGCCAAACACCGGCGTGCCGGCGCGATTGCGCTGGCTGCGCAAATAGGCGATGTCTTCGTCGCGGAAGCGCGCTTCCTGCATCCAGTCAACCAGCCACTCCAGGCCGGCGCAGATGCAATAGCCGGCCTGGTGGCTGTCGTAATCGGGATAGCGGCGGAAGTAATGGTCGAACTGCCCCGGCTTCTCATGCAGGCCCATGCGAAAGTAAAGCTGGGCCATGGTGAGCTGGTACTGATCGGTGAACAAGATGCCCTCGGCTGTGGCGCGCTGCTCGGATTTCATGGATTTTGCCTCTATGACGCAACAAATGTCTCGATCCGCTCGCGCGACCACGCGCCGTCGGCAATCACCAGCCGATAGTTCAGCGTCAGTTCGTCGTCCGGCGCAAGGGTGTATTCCTCATCGAACGAGAAAGCAAAGCTGACCGCGGCAAACGGATCATTGCGCACAAACCACTTGTTTGGGTAGCTCACATTGCCCGGCTGATCGATGAACAACAGGGTGGAGTATTCGGCGCTGCCGTCGTGCAGGCCAATATAGGCCAGCCACGGCGCGCGCCGGCCCATGATGTCCGGCCCCTCCAGCCCGCCACTCGCCAGCACCTGCCCGCCCAGAAACGCGCGCGGGCCGCGCCAGAACAGGCCGCCATAGCCGGCCAGCGGCCGGCCCTGCGTCGTCGGCGAACCAAAGACAAGCGGGGCGCCGCGCACGTTGTCCAGCCGAAACTCGAAGTCGAGCGCCCAGTAGCCGCCGGCCGGGTTGATCTCGCTCACGCTGATCCGGCGTTTCTCCCTGATCCACGTCTCGCCGGTCGAACTGATCCACTTCAACTCCTCGTGCAGGTCAGCCCGATCGTCTTCGCAGCGCAATTCGCCCCATCGCTCGTGCCTGATCCTGCCGTTGTTGTCAAGCTGCGCGTAGCCCTGCCCATTGACGTAGGTCGGCCCGCCCCAGAAATTCTGGCCGGACAAATGGGCGCACGTCATCTGCAACCCCTTGTGCCAGACATGATCGTGCGGGCGGTAGATCGTCACCTCGTTGCCGGCCAGTGTGCGCAGTGGGTGGAAGTACGGCTTGGGCGACTCCATCGCCGGCATGGCCGGCTCGTAGACGTAGCGAAACAAGAGCTGGCCGGCGTGGCGCAGTTCGATGGCGTCGTGCAACGCATGGACAAGACGGGTGTTCATGGCCGTTTGGTTGACTTGCATCCTGGCAAGCGGACTCCTGTCTGTAGATTCGAGGCTCGTATTGTGCCTCAAAATCGGCGGGGGATAATGGCCGGCATGCGCCGACGCGATCTGTTGCTCACTTCGATCATCGTGCTGCTGGCCTGGCAGGCGCTGGCGATGCTGATCCAGCGCAACATCCTGCCGGCCCCCGCGCAGGTGCTTCAGGCCATGATTGCCTACGCCGGCGAGTTGAGCCGGCATCTGGCGGTCAGCGCGCTGCGTGTGATGATTAGCATTGTCATTGCCGTGACGCTGGCTGTGCCGGCCGGCCTGGCCATGGGGCAGATGCCGCGCCTCAATCGCATCTTCGCCCCGCTGGTTTACCTCATCTACCCGATTCCCAAGATCGTATTCTTCCCGATCATCCTGTTGATCTTCGGCGCCGGCGACGCCAGCAAGGTGCTCATCATCGTCGTCATCCTGTTCTTTCAGATTCTGGTGCCGGTGCGCGACGACGCGGCCAGCGTCCGGCCCGAACTGCTGAACTCGGTGAAGTCGCTCGGCGCGGGGCGGCGGGCGCTGTTTCGCTTTGTGTACCTGCCGGCCTCGCTGCCGGCAGTGTTGACGGCGCTGCGCCTCAGCATCGGCACCGCCGTCGCCGTGCTCTATCTGGCCGAAACGACAGCCACGCTGCACGGCCTGGGCTACTTCATCTATTACACCGCCAGCACCCTGTTCGACTACGCGGCCACCTGGGCCGGCGCTGTCGTCATGGGGCTGCTCGGTCTGGGCTTGTATTTCGTGATCGACGGGCTGGAACGGCGGATGTGCCCGTGGAAATTCGCCGGCTGACACTCCAGCGCAAACCATGACAGGAACACGCAAACCATGAGCAGCCAGTTGGACAAGCCGGCGCGAGTGCAGGCCATGTTTACCCGCATCGTGCGCCGCTATGACTTGATGAACCGCCTCATGACGCTGGGCCGCGATCAGGCGTGGCGGCAACTGACCGCCCGCGAGTTGCGACTCGACGGGCCGGCCCCGCGCGTGCTCGACCTGGCCACCGGCACCGGCGACATTGCGCTGGCCATCGCCAGGCAATATCCCAACGCCAGGGTCATTGCCGCCGACTTCGTGCGCCCCATGCTGCAAGCCGCGCAACTCAAATCGCGCGAGCGTGGCAGCCCGGTGCGCGACTTCGCGCAGGGCGACGCATTGTCGTTGCCCTTTGCCGACGCCACCTTCGACGCGCTGACAAATGGATTTCTGCTGCGCAACGTGGCCGATCTGGGCCGCGCCCTGCGCGAGATGTGGCGCGTGGTCAAGCCGGGCGGGCGGGTGGCCTGTCTCGAAATCACCCGTCCCGGCGCGCCCGTTTTCCGCCAGCTCTTCCAACTCTATTTCTATCGCGTCGTGCCCGTCATCGGCCGGCTGATTGGCGGCGATGCGCAAGCCTACACGTATCTGCCCAACTCATTGACCGATTTCCCGCGCGCTGCCCAGCTCCGGCGCATGATGCTCGAGGCAGGCTTCCGCGAGGCGCGCTACCGGCTGCTGGGCCTGGGCGCCATGGCATTGCACATCGCAACCGTCTGAGAAAATGGTATACTTTTGCCGCGTTTATTGGGGCGTGGCCAAGTGGTAAGGCACCTGACTCTGGATCAGGGAATCGTTGGTTCAAATCCAGCCGCCCCAGCTTTCTATCGGTGAAGGACGGAGGACGAGCGACGAAAACGAGATTCGTCATTCGTCCTCCGTTCTGCATTCTTGTGTGAAGCGATGCACCTCACTCAAACAGACGACCCGCCTTTATCCAATCAGCCGGCGCGCGACGTTGAGCGCGCTGATGCCGGACATACGCGCGTCGTGATCCTGGCGGCAGGCAAAGGCACGCGCATGAAGTCCAGTCTGCCCAAAGTGCTGCACCCCTTGCGCGGCCTGCCGCTCATCACGCATGCGATTCGCCTGGCCCGGGCCGTCTCCGGCGCGCAGCCGATTGTCGTGATCGGCCACGACGCCGAAGCCGTTGCAGCGGCAGTCGGTGACAGCGGCGAGTGCGTGCTGCAATCTCCCCAGCTTGGCACCGGCCACGCGGTGATGGCAGTGGCCGATCATCTGCCGGCGGCCCCCAATCGCGTCATCGTCATGGCGGCCGACATGCCGCTCATCCGCTCCGCAACGTTGCGCGCCCTGATCGAGGAACAGAGCCGCGCGCAGGCTGCCGTGGCGCTCCTGTCGGTCATTGTGGACAACCCGCGCGGATTTGGTCGCATCGTGCGCGACGCGGCCGGCAACGTGCAGGCCATCGTCGAGCAGATCGATTGCGCGCCGGAGCAGCTTGCCATCCGCGAGTTGAACGCCTCGGTGTATTGCTTCGATGGCGCGTGGCTATGGCGGGCCGTGCGGCAGTTGACGCCAAACCCCCGCAAAGGCGAGTACTTCCTGACCGACCTGATCGCGCTGGCTGCGCGGGAAGGCCGCGCTGTCAGGGCGATTGTCGGCGACGCGGAAGAGAATATCGGCGTCAACACGCTGGCCGATCTGGCCGATGCCGACGCAGCCTTGCGCCGGCGCATCAATCGCGCGCATCTGTTGAACGGCGCGCGCATTGTTGACCCGCTCACGACATACGTTGATGTGGATGTCGAGATCGCAGCCGACGCGGAAATCCTGCCCAACACACATCTGCTCGGCAACACGCGCGTGGGCGCGCACAGCGTCATCGGGCCGAACTCGGTGCTGCGCAACGCCATCATCGGCAGCCATTGCGCGGTCCGGCAGTCCACGGTCGAGGATGCGCGCATGGACGATTACAGCGACGCCGGCCCCTACGCGCACTTGCGCTCCGGCGCGCATGTGCGCGAGGGCGCGCACGTCGGCAACTATGCCGAGATCAAGAACAGCACGCTGGGGCCGAACAGCAAAATGGGGCATTTCAGCTACCTCGGCGACGCCACGGTGGGCGCCGGAGTCAACATCGGCGCCGGGGCGATCACCTGCAACTACGATGGCGTCAGCAAACATCCGACGGTCATCGAGGACGATGTGTTCATCGGCAGCGACACGCTGCTGGTGGCGCCGGTCACTGTGGGCCGGGGTGCGCGCACCGGCGCCGGGGCAGTCGTTACGCGCAACGTCGCGCCCAACACGCTGGTCGTAGGGCTGCCGGCCCGCGCCATCCGCGCCCTGAAACCCGAATCCTAGCCCTGCCCCTGTCCTGTTCGACTCAGTCACCCTTACCCAATACGCAACACGTAATACGTAAGACACCATGTCGATCCTGCTCTTTGCCCTGGCCACAGCAGCGCGCGCGTTCTTTGCGCTGGCGCGCGGCGCGCTGATCAACGTGCGCCGGCCACGGCTGGTGGAACTGGAACAGAAGGGCGTCACCTCGGCGCGCGTCATTCAACGCCTGACCGAAAACTCCAGCCAGTTGCTGGCCACGGCTGAAGTCGGCGCGCTGTTCAGCCTGGTCATCGCAGCCAGCATTGCCACGCTCGAATTTGTGCCGGTCGCGGCCGGCTGGATCGGCGCCTGGGATGCCGTGAGCATCCCCCAGGCATTCGCCGACGCGCTGGCCTATGTCATCGTCATTCTGCTCACCAGCATGGCGCTCTACATCTTCGGGCGGCTCGTGCCCGAAGCGATTGCCGTGCGGCACGCGGAAAAGATCGCGCTGGCCAGCGTCGGCCTGATGCAACTGAGCAGCGTGCTGTTGTCGCCATTCGTGCGCATCGCTGTCGTGCTCAGCAACCTGCTGTCGCTGCCGCTGGGCGGGCAGAAACGCGACAGCGCCACCCTGGTGACCGAGGAAGAGCTAAAAACGATGGTGGACGCCGGCCAGGAGGAAGGCTTGATCGAGCAGGATGAGAAAGCCATGATCCTGTCGGTGCTCGACTTTGGGGACACAGTGGCGCGCGAGGTGATGGTGCCGCGCATCGATGTCGTGGCGGTGGAAGTGAACACGCCGCTCAGGGAGGCGCTCGATGTGATCATCAGCGCCGGCCACTCGCGCATCCCGGTCTACCGCAACACGATCGATGACATTGTCGGCATCCTGTACGCCAAGGACCTGCTGCGCCTGCTGCGCGATGGCCTGAATCCGCCGCTGGCGCAGGTGCTGCGCCAGCCCTACTTCACTCCCGAATCAAAAAAAGTCAGTGAACTGCTACAGGAGCTGCAAAGCCGGCGTGTGCATATCTGCATCGTCATCGACGAATACGGCGGCACGGCCGGCCTGGTGACGATCGAGGACATCCTGGAGGAAATCGTCGGCGATATTCAGGACGAGTTCGACGCCGAGGAGCCGGAGTACGTCGCACTGCCCGACGGCGCAGGCTACATCCTGGACGCCAGCATGAACCTGGACGATGTGAATGAACTGATGCGCGTGCAATTGCCGACCGGCGAAAGCGACACGCTGGGCGGCTTCATCTATGATCAACTGGGCGAAGTGCCCGCAGCCGGCGACACCGTGCGCTACGGGGGGGTGCTGTTGGAAGTGATCGAAGTCAATGAGCGGCGCATTTTGAAGGTAAAGGCGACCTATGAGCAATCAGAAAACACACTCCAGGAAAGCGGGCGCGAGACCGGCGCAGAAGAGCGGAACAAAGCAAACACCGGCCGCGAAAGCGCAGCCGGCAGCGTCCAAAACGGCGGCGCAGGGAGCGCAGAATCCACAAGCGACGAAAGCGCCGGCCCGACCCGACGACGGCTTCGCCCCTCTGACTGAGTCCGATATCCAGGTGCTGATCGAAGTGGCCGCCGAAACCCGGCAAATGGCCTACGCGCCCTATTCAGGTTATCGAGTCGGCGCTGCGCTGGTTGGCGCATCCGGCATGGTCTACAGCGGGTGTAATGTCGAAAACGCCTCCTTTGGCCTTACCCTCTGCGCGGAGCGGGCCGCCGTCGTCAAGGCTGTGAGCGAAGGCGAAACCGCTTTTGCGGCCATCGTAGTTGTGACCGACGATGGCGCCACTCCGTGCGGGGCCTGCCGGCAGGTGCTGGCCGAATTCAATCCTGACATGATTGTGTATATGGCAAGGCCGGATGGCCGCTATACGCGCAGGACGGTCGGGGAGTTGCTGCCAGATTCGTTCACGCTGCGGCGCTGAAGCGCCGGGGGCGAGACAGGCGATCGCGCGGCGGCTATCACGTCGCGTTAAGACGGGCGCGCTATGATCCGCCTGAACATGCGAACGAAGATCATCAGGGCTGTCATCGCCGGCCTCATCCTCGTCGCCGCGCTGCCTTTTGTCATCCGCTGGGCAGTGAGTGTGTGGGCGCGCGACCGCGTGCACGACACGCTGGCCGACCTGCCGGCGCAGCGTGTGGCGATCGTGTTCGGCGCCGGCATCCGGGGCGAACGCCCTACCCCCATGCTGTATGACCGGGTGGCCTCGGCTGCCGATCTATATCACGCGGGTGTCGTCCAGAAACTGCTGATGAGCGGCGACAACCGCTTCGAGGACTACAACGAGCCGCGCGTGATGCGCGCTGTCGCCATCGAGTTGGGCGTGCCGGAGCGGGACATTGTGCCGGACTATGCCGGCCGCAGCACCTACGACACCTGCTACCGCGCGCGGGAGATATTCGGTGTCACGCGGGCGATCCTCGTCACTCAGCGATTCCACCTCGACCGCGCGCTGATGATTTGCAACGGGCTGGGCATCCAGGCCCACGGGTATTCCGCCGACCGGCGCGTCTATTACACCGTCTGGTGGAACGAGCTGCGCGAAGTCCCCGCGCTGATCAACGCGCTGGTGGAGGTCTACATTACCCGGCCATTGCCTGTACTCGGCGAGCCAATCCCGATTGACGCGGAGCAATCCCCCTCTCAGGAAATGTCGGATTTCTTCGAGAAGCCCGACGCCTGACTTGCCTGTAGGGCAAGCCAAGCGGCTTGCCCTACAAGGGTGGGCCGGCAAAAGTTTGATAGACTCTCTCCTCAACTATGAGCGCCAACACCCGACAAGCTGCCTGGGAGCTGGTGAACGAATACACCAGCGATCCCAACCTGATCCGGCACATGCTGATGGTCGAAACGGCGATGCGCGCGTATGCGCCTCGTTTCGACGGAGACCCCGACCTGTGGGGCCTCGTCGGTCTGGTTCACGACTTCGACTACGAGCGATGGCCCAACCTGGATGGCGCCGGCCACCCCAATACCGGCGCGGCGATCCTGCGCGAGCGCGGCTGGGATGAAGTCATCGTGCGCGGCGTGCTGGCGCACGCGGAGGAGTTGACCGGCGTGAAGCCCGAAAGCCTGATGGAAAAGACGCTGTGCGCGGTGGATGAACTGGTCGGCTTCGTGGCAGCCGTCGCCTACGTGCGGCCGTCGAAAAATGTGGCCGATGTGCAGGTGTCTTCCATCAAAAAGAAGTGGAAGGACAAGGCGTTCGCCGCCGGCGTGCACCGCGACGAGATCGAGCAAGCCACGCTGGCGCTGGGCGTGCCGCTCGACGAGCACATCGGGGTCGTGCTGGCGGCGTTGCAGGCCAACGCAGCCGCCCTGGGGCTGGACGGAGCGAAAGTCTGACGCCGGACACGTCTGCAAATATGCAAACGCCTGGGTTATCCGCGTCGAGAAAGGTGTATCGCCGCTGTCCGTCGTGCAATTCACGCGTGGCGCAGCACGAGAGCACCTGCCCGATCTGCGGCCACATCTTTGTCGCTGAACCGGCCGGCCTGCCGGCAGATGGGCCAGCGCCAGAGCCGGCCGAGATTCCACGAGTTTCCAACCGCAGGGGCAGCGCGGGATCAGTGCCCGGCGCGCCCATCGAGACCCGGCAGCCCTTCCTGTCACAACTGCCGTGGGGGGTGATCGGCGTTGGCGCTGTGATCGTGGCGCTGGTCATTGGCGCGGCGCTTCTGCTGCGCGACACCGGCGGGGGTGCTGAGCCATCCCCAACACCCGCTCTGCCCGGAGCGACGATCCAGGCCGCGCTGGGCGGCGAGCCAACTCAGCCTGCCACGCAGCAACCGGCAGCAGCCGCCACGATCACGTTTGCAGACACACCGCCCGCCGCCGAAGCCACCGAGACGCCAATCCCCGAACCGCCGACGGCCCTCCCTCCAACAGATACACCGGCGCCGCCGCCCGATCTTGAGTATGAAGTGCAAGCCGGCGACACCTGCGGCGGCATTGCCATGAAATACAATGTGCCGGTAAACGTCATCATCAGCTACAACAACCTCGACGCCAACTGCTTCCTGCGCATCGGCGACAAGCTGCGCATTCCACAACCGACGCCGACACCAGGGCCGGCCCCTGCGCTGCCGCCGGACACAACGCCCCCGGACACGGCGACGCCTGACACGACACAACCCACTCAGCCGGCCTTGCCAACGGCGACGCTTCCGCCCCAGATCGTGTACACCGTGCGCGAGGGGGATACCTGCGGCGAGATTGCGCAACGTTTTCGTATGCCGGTCAACCACCTCATTCAACAGAACGGGCTTGACGACAACTGTTTGATTCGCATCGGCCAGGTGTTGACGCTCACGTTTGCCACACCCACGCCGGCGGTCTCACCCACGCCCATCATTGCCCAGACACCCACGCCGCGCGCCGGCTACCCCGCGCCGCAACTCGTGTCGCCGGTCGAGGATGCGGTGATCACCGAGTCATTCGAGTCGGTCATGCTTGCGTGGCTGAGCGTCGGGCTGCTGAAAGAGAACGAGTGGTATGTGGTGCAGGTGCAGCCTGCCGGGGCAATTACCGTCCCTGTGTTCGAGACCAGGGCGACATCCATCAGGTTGACCCGCGCGATTTTCGGCGACCTTGACGAGCGGTCGTTTGCCTGGTGGGTACAGGTAAAGCAACTGGTGGCAGTTGACCCGCGCACGAACGAGCGCGTGTACAACGACCTTAGCCCGGCAAGCGCCGTGCGCCGGTTCGTCTGGCGGCGCCCGCCCGGCACGCCGGCGCCGAACGGCGCATGAGAGAGCAATCCGTTTCCCTCGTCTCCTTCTACGAACAGGTCTATGCCGTGACGCGGCTGATCCCGCAAGGCATGGTGATGAGCTACGGCGGCGTGGCGCGCCAGTTGGGCCGGCCGGGGCTGGCGCGCACTGTGGGGTATGCCCTGCATAACCTGCCTGCCGGCGCCGATGTGCCGTGGTGGCGGGTGGTCAACACTCACGGGCGCATTTCCAACAGCTACTCGCCCGAGGCGCAAGCCGATCTGCTGCGCGCAGAGGGCGTCGTGGTGGACAACGATCTGCGGCTGGACATGCGCCGGCACGACGCAGAGATGATCGTCTATCGGAAGTTGCAGAGGCGGTCAAGGGAGCAGGGGTGAGGGGGTGACAAAGGCTCACCCTGTCACCTTGTCACCCTGTCACCCTGTCACCCTGTCACTACTACTGGTCGCTCAGATAGTCGCGCAGCCGCCGGCTGTGGTGAGGGTGGCGGAGCTTGCGCAGCGCCTTGGCCTCGATCTGCCGGACGCGCTCGCGGGTCACGCCGAAGGCCTGGCCCACCTCCTCCAGCGTGTGCGTCTTGCCGTCCTTGAAGCCAAAGCGCATCTCCAACACGTTGCGCTCGCGCTCGCTCAGAAAAGCCAGCACCGACCGGACCTGTTCCTTCAGCATTTCGAGCGTGGCCGAGTCGATCGGCGACATTTCGGTCTGGTCCTCAATGAAATCGCCCAGCAGGCTGTTCTGCTCGCTGCCGACCGGCGTCTCGAGCGAGATCGGCTCGGCCGACACGCGCATGATGTCCTGCACGCGCCTGACGGCCTGTTCCAGTTTGCGCAAGAGGGCCGGGTCGATCGGCCTTCCGTTCGACTGGGCTTCCATGATCAGGGCCAGTTCGCGCTCGTTCAGCAAATTCATCTCCAGCGCCAGGTCCTCCGTAGTCGGCTCCTGACCGAGCTGCTGGGTCATCCGGCGCTGCACGCGCGACAGCCTGTTGATCGTCTCGACCAGATGCACGGGAATGCGAATCGTGCGCGCCTGATCGGCAATGGAGCGGCTGATGGCCTGGCGAATCCACCATGTGGCGTATGTGCTGAATTTGAAGCCGCGCCAGGCGTAAAATTTTTGCGTCGCGCGCAGCAGGCCCATATTGCCTTCCTGGATCAGGTCGAGGAAGGAAATGCCTCGCCCCAGGTAACGTTTGGCGATGCTGACGACCAGCCGCAGATTGGCGGCGATCAACGCGCGGCGCGCTTCATCGGCCCGGCGGCGCATGTCTGCCAGGTGCGCGTCGCAGCGATCTGTGGGCGGCATCCAGACAGACGCTTCGTCCCACTCGATCAACTCGCCGGGGCCAGCGTGCTCCACATGCCGGGCCAGTTCATCGATAAAGTCCGGCGGGAAAATGATCGCCGTCAGAACCACCTCGAACAGCGGGCGGCTGATCTTTTCAACGGTCAGGTCCTGACCCCAGCCCATCTCGCGCAAATATCGCTCCATGTAACACGGAGCGGGCGCCGAATACTGCAAGGGCATATCGCGCGCTTCACGCAGAATCTGGGCGAGATCCGGCCACGCAACCCGGCGCTGACCACATTCATCCCGCACGGTCTGCCAGGCGGCTTCCAGGTGCTTGTGCGTGGCCGGCCAGATAGCGACGCCCGCTTTGCCGGCCTTTTCCTCAAGGATGTTGAAGAGTTGTTCGGCGCTGTAGGTTGCGCACAGACGCAATTCCTGGTCGGCGGTCAACAGAGGTGTGACGCTGATTTCGCGCAGATACATGCGAACGGGATCGTCGCTGGAGGTGTCACCGATTTCGGAGATGCGGCGCGTGTCCAGATCGGACAGGTCATCCGACAGAACATCATCGTCGTCCGCCTCGGTCAACGCATACGCCGCGGCCAGTTCGGCCTCATCATCGAGATCGAGCGCCTGTTCGCGCGTGTTGGCATCAGTCTCATCGGGGCTGTCACCTGCCAGCGAGTCGACACGCGAGATGTCGGCGTCGTCCGCAGCAAAGTCGTTGTCCTGCGCGTCCAATGCGCCGGCGCGCGTCGATGCGGCCGGCGTCAATATTCGACCGTCGAGATCGCCCTTGCGCAAGCCAGCCTCGCCCGGGCGACCGGCGTCGCGCCGGTCCGGGTTTTGCCGCGTTGACCTTGCCCGCGAGTTCGTCATACGATCCCTGGCTGTAGACGCATGTTCAACGGCGTCAACCAACCACCAGAACACCTCTCAGGCGGAGCGCCTTCTGCGCTCGCAGATGCTTCGCCGAAATATCCATGAGCCTGCGATTATACTGTGCGACCCGCTCAGAATCGCCGCTGTTGCGCGCGTCATCGACCATGAAAGCCAGGCCGGCGCGCTCGCGTTGCAGGTTCTCCATACGCAAGCGCAGCGCCGTTCGGATGGCTTCCTCGCGCAGGAATGCTTCTCCGCCCGCCGCGCCGTCGCTCCATGCGTAGTCTGCAATCAAGCTCAGCCAGTCGTCGTCGTATTCGCTCTGCGGCTGGCCGGTGGCAGCGCGACTGAGTTGAACGAAGCCCAGACGCAGGGCCGGATTGAGAAAGTCGTCAACGCCTAACACTTCCAGGTTGGCGCGCGTGAGGGCCACATTGGCATCCATAAGCAAAGCGGGCAGGCGCGCCAGGATGGCAATCAAATGCAGTTCGAGATCGACCCGGCCCACCCTGGCCGGCGCGCCGGCCGGTTTGGTCGCATCGGGCGGGTTTTGCGCCGAGAGCGACGCCGGGCTGCGCGCCTCTGCGCCTGCCGCCGCGCGCGCAGAGCGTTGCGCCGCCCACGCCAGGCCCGTCGCTTCGACCACTGCGCGCGGGTTGAGTTGCAGCCGGCGGGCGATCTGCTGAAGATACACGTCGCGCTGCACCGGATCAGACAAATCGCGCAGAATGGGCGCGATCGCCTTGATGGCATCGGACTTGCCGCGCGGCTCTGCGGTGTTGAAATGGCCCAGCAGCGCGTCAACAACGTGCTCGACGATCGGCCGGGCCGCGGCGATCGCCTCGCGCCACCGTTCGGGCGACGCGAGCACGATCTCGTCCGGGTCCATGCCTGCGGGCAGGATGGCCACGCGGATGTCTGCGTTCAACTTCGATTCGTGACGGATGATGCCGCGCGGGTCGAACGCGGGCGTGTCATCGCGTTCCAGCGTGTCGCGCGCCACATCGAGGCCGCGCAACACCGCGCGGTTGCCGGCTGCGTCAGGGTCGAGCGCCAGGACGATGCGCGGGGTGAGCCGCTTGAGCGCCCGGAACTGGCTCTCCGTCAGAGACGTGCCCATCCCGGCAACGACATTGGTGAAGCCGGCCTGGTGCGTGCCGATCACATCCATGTAGCCTTCCACCAGCACGGCGGTTTGTTCGTTGCGAATCGCGCTGCGCGCGCGGTCGAGACCAAACAGGAGGCGCCCCTTGTCAAACACCGGCGTCTGCGGCGAGTTCATGTATTTCGGCTCACTGCCGTCAAGGGATCGCGAGCCGAACCCGACCACGCCGCCTTTCTCATCCCGGATGGGAATCATCAGCCGGCCGCGAAAGCGGTCGTAACGCCGGCCTTCCGCGTTCTCGACGACAAGGCCGGCGTCGATCAGATCGTGAATGTCGAAACCGCGCCCCATCAGATAATTGGTCAGCGCGTGATAGTCCATCAGGCTGTAGCCCAGTTGCCAGGCAGCAATTGTTTCGGGTTTCAGACGCCGCTTGTCCTGCGCGTAGGCGCGGCAGTGGGCTGCCTGCGGCGCGGTCATGAGCAGGTGATGGAAGTACTCAGCCGCCTGCGTCAATGCCTGGCGCAGCCGGGCGTCACGATCTTCGGCAACCTTGTCCTGTTCGGTGCGCTCGTGAATTTCGACGCCGGCGCGCCGGGCCAGTTCGCGCAGCGCCTCGTTGAAGGTCAGTCCTTCCTTCTTCATCAGGAAGGAGAACACGTCACCCTGCTCGCCGCTCGAAAAGTCCTTGAAGGTCTGCGTCTCGGGAAAGACAAAGAAAGAGGGCGTCCGCTCCGCCTGGAACGGCGACAACCCGCGATAGTTGCGGCCGCTGCGGGTGAGTTTGACGTAGGGGCTGACGATGTCGACGATGTCGATCCTGCTTTTCACGTCCTCGACAACAGACATGCGAATCATTATAGCCAGCGATAGCCAGCGACAGGGTCGTTTCAAGGCGGGGGCAATCCGGCCCATTGCGCGGGATAAACCCACGCGGCAAAGCCGGCGCAGGCCGGCGATAGTATCTCGATTCTTGTGTAAAAGTGGCGCGAGATTAATCTCGCGCTACCCCGGCAAAGAAATGCGCGCGCAAGCTTTGGCTGCGCTATAATCGCGCCCATGCTTAACGTATTTCTCGGCATCGCCCAGATTCTCCTGGCGGTCGCGCTGGTGGCGGTGGTGCTGTTGCAGAGCAAAGGCGAGGAGCTTGGCGGCGTGTTCGGCGGCGCCCAGAGCGTCTATCAAACCCGGCGCGGCGTGGACAAGCTGTTGTTCACGATCACGGTGTTTCTGGCCATTGCCTTCTTCGTGCTCGCCATCTTCAACGTCGTCCTGTCCGCCCCACGCTGATTGACGATTGGCCGATTGACGATTGACGATTACGAAGGAAACGCCGCAATCGTCAATCGTCAATGAGGGAATCGTAAATCGAGATGCGCTCGTTTCGTCTGCCACTGCTCCTGATCGCCATCGGAGTGGTTGCTGTCGGCTTTGTCGTCTCCCAACTTCTCATCCCTCGCAGCACGGTGACAGTGCCGGATGTCGGCGGCACCTACGTTGAAGGCGTGGCCGGCGCGCCGCAGTACATCAACCCCCTGCTCTGCCAGTTGCACGACGAAGACCGCGACCTGTGCAGCCTTGTCTTTGTCGGCCTGACCCGGCTCAACGAAACCGGCGAAGTCGTGCCCGATCTTGCGTCCGGCTGGGAGATTTCCCCCGACGGCATCACGTACACCTTCAAGCTGCGCCAGGATGCGCGCTGGCAGGACGGACAGCCGGTCACCGCAGACGACGTTCTGTTCACCACGCGCCTGCTGCAGAACCCTGACTATCCAGGCCGGCCGGATGTTGGCGCGCTCTGGCAAAGTGTCACCGTCGTCAGAGTGGACGCCTATACGGTGCAATTCCAACTGGCGCAGCCGCTGGCGCCGTTTCTCGATTTCACCACCATCGGGCTGCTGCCCCAACACGCGCTCTCCGGCACATCGTCCGCCAATCTCAACCAGTTGCCTTTCAACTTGCAGCCGGTCGGCAACGGCCCGTGGCGTGTGGCCGAGGTGAACACGTCCAACAGCCGGGTCGCCTCGATCGCCCTGGAGCCAAACGCCAACTACTACGGCCCAAAGCCCAAATTATCCCGGCTGGTCTTCCGCTACTATCCGAACTCACAGGCCGTTTTTGAAGCGCTTCGAGCGGGCGATATAGACGGCATGGGCAATCTGCCGCTATCGCTGCTGAAACGGGCGGAAGCAATCCCTAATTTGACGATCTACAGCGCGACAAAATCGCGCTACGCCGCTCTGTTCATCAATCTGCGGCCAGACAGCGGAGCCATTGCGCTGTCCGATAAGGCAGTCAGGCTGGCGTTGATGCACGCGCTCGATCGCGAACAACTTGTGCGCGACGTGCTGGGCGGACAGGGCGTTGTCGCAGACACGCCGTTCATCCCCGGCACATGGGCCTGTGACACCAGCGTCAAATCGCATCCATACGACCCGGAGCGGGCCATTCAGTACCTGCGGAGCGCCGGCTACGAGCTGGCCACTGTGGCGCCCTCCAATATTTCGGTCTGGCAGAAGAATGGCGAGCCGATCGCATTCACCCTGTTGACGCAGGATGACCCGACGCGCCGGGCGCTGGCAGAGGCTGTGGCCCGCCAGTGGCGCGATCTGGGGGTGCAAGTCAGCGTGCAGCCGGTGCGCAACCTGGTGCGCGACTTTCTGTCTCCCAGACAGTTTCACGTCGCTCTGGTGGAAAGCCTGGTTGACGGCGATCCCGATCCCTACCCCATCTGGCACCGCAGCCAGATCGTCCCGCCCGGCCAGAACTACACCGGCTTCGACAATGCCGACGCGAGTGAATGGCTGGAAAAAGCGCGCCTGACCACCGACCGCGCCACCCGCTTTGAATACTACCGGCGCTTCCAGGCGCTGTTTGCGGAAGAGATGCCGGCTATTCCGCTGTACTACCCCACCTATCAGTATGCGATCTCCTCGCGGGTCAAGCGCGTCCAGATACCGCCTTTGGTGTATCCCAGCGACCGGCTGCGCACGATCGGCGAGTGGTACGTCAACGTGAAACGGATTCTGGCAAGCGAAGCCACCGCTCAGCCCCAATAGGTCGCGCGAAACGCCAACACCGGCGTCCTGGCAATGGGTCTGCGCGGGCCGGCTCTGATAAGATTGCCCTCGATGACGAACCAACAGGCGCCACGGCAAACACCGATTTCCCCGGATCGATACGACGAAACCTACTTTTTGACCGCCTGCGAGGGTTACGAAGAGTTCATCCAGACCGAAGGCGAGCATCTATCGCGCCGGCTGAAACAGGCTTTCGAGTTCGCCAGTGTCGAGCGCGGCATGCGCGTGCTCGATCTGGGCTGCGGGCGCGGGGAGATCGTCCGTCACGTGGCCCGGCTGGGCGCGCAAGCCTTCGGCGTGGATTACGCGCAGGCCGCCGTCACGCTATCACGCCGGATCATGGAGCGCGAGCAAAACGCCGGCGTGTATGGCCTGGCTCAGAGCGATGCCAAGCGGCTGCCCTTTCGTGACAATATATTCGACCGCGTGCTGTTGTTTGATGTCGTCGAGCACCTCCACCCCTGGGAGCTGGATATCTGTCTGCGCGAGGTGTTGCGCACGCTCAAGCCCGGTGGACAGGTCGTCGTGCACACCGCGCCCAATCGATGGTACGACCTGTACGCCTACCCGGTCGTGCGGCAGGTGCGCCGGCTGATGGGGCAGGGGCATCGCTACCCGGCCAACCCGCGCGCGCTCAATGTGGCCATCAACACCGAAGTGCACGTCAACGAGCAGGACATTCTGCGTCTGCGGCGCGTGCTCATCAAAAATGGCTTCAGCCGGGTCAAGGTTTGGCTGGACACGCCGCCCCAAAGGCGGGCTGAAGGCGCATTTATGGCGATGCTGCGGCACATCGCCTTCAACTGGATTCCCTTCGCGTGGTTCTTCGAGCGCGAGGTGTTTGCCATTGGCGCCAAGCTTGACTGACGTATGCGCACCCTCGCCGGCGCCTTCGCAGACTACCGCGCCAGGTCATTCTGGCTGGAACAGGCCACAGCAGGCTATCTGCAAAGTCCCGCCCTGGAAGGCGTGGCGCGCGCTGATATTCTGGTTGTCGGCGCTGGCCTGAGCGGCATCTCTACCGCTTACCATCTCAAACTCGCCGAGCCCAGCCTGCGCATCGTCGTGCTGGAATCGGAAGTCACCGGCTATGGCGCAAGCGGTCGAAACGTCGGCTTTATCGTTCCATACGTCAGCCCATCGCTCCGCCTGATGGCAATGCGATTTGGCGCGCAGCGAGCGCGCGAGGCGCGGCGCTATGCGGAACGCGCCTGCGCGTATCTTGTCGAGACAATCGCGCGCCGCCGACTCGACTGCGACTACGAGGCGCGCGACTATCTGCGCGTGGCGCGCACGCCGGCAGAGCTGAGGCGCGCGCAGGAAGAGCTTGCGCTGGCGCGCCGGCTGGGGATCGAAGATATCGAATGGCTTGATGCCGGCGCAGTGCGCGAGCAGGTGGACTCGCCCACCTACCTCGGCGCGCTGCGCGAACGTCGCGCCGGCCTGCTCAACCCGGCCCGCCTGACACGGGAGTTAAAGCGCGTCGCCGTTGCCAGCGGCGTGGAGATTTATGAGCGCAGCCCTGCCCTCACGCTACAGTTCGAGCCGGTCGTGAGAGCGCAAACACCGCGCGGCGCCGTTGAGGCCGATCGCTGCGCGCTGGCAACCAACGCCTACTCGGCGCAATTCCCCGCCCTGCGCGCCAGGCAGTGTCCACTCCACACCTATGCCGTGCTCACCGAGCCGCTGACGCCGGCGCAACTGGGCAGCCTGGGCTGGCAAGCGCGCCAGGCGTTGTCGAACATGCGCATATTCCGACACGACTACCGCTTGACCGGGGACAATCGATTGCTGGTCGCCGGCGGCAACGCGCATTACCTGGCAGGAAACCAGACCGCCGTTAACCATGACACGCGAGCGTTCGAGGACCTGGCCATCTTTATCGATCAGACCTTTCCATCGCTGCGCGGCATCGCCATTGCTCAACACTGGAGCTGGGTTGTATCGGCCACAGCCGACCTCGCGCCGGCGCTCGGCGTTCTGGGCAATGCCCCGCGTGTCGTATACAGCGTGGGCAACCTCGAGCACAACGTTGCGCTGTCCTATTTGAACGGCCGCGCGCTGAGCGACCTGCTCCTGGAGCGCAAAACCGATCTGACCGACGTGTTTTTCGTCAAACGCGCTACAATTCCGCTGCCGCCGGAGCCGGCGCGTTCGCCTCTGGTGAATGGCGTATTGAGCCTGCTGCGCGCCCGCGACGCGCTCGATGAGCGGCGCGGATTGGGCAACAGCGCCATTCGCCGTGCATAGCCCGCTCCGCGCCTGATCACGTTTTATCGGGAGTCTGAGATGTCAAAAAAACCTCGCCGTCAGCGCACACCGAATCTGCCGCCGGAAGCATTTGTCATGCCGCAGGCAGCGCGGACAGAGTCCGCGCGGACAGAGTCCGCCCCAACGCGCGCGCCAGTGGCAGCAAACAGCGCCACAAAGCCGGCCCCTGTCGCCAGTTCCGACGCGCCGGCCAAAGCAGTGGACTGGCAACGCGAATACGGCGCAGTGCTGGGCGATCTGAAGCGCACCGGCATCCTGGCCGGCATCCTGCTCATGATCATGGTCGTGTTGTCGATCATCATCCCGTAGCCGGCAACGATTGATTTTTAACGCCCGCTCAGGGCCTGCTCATCCGGCTATGGTGCAATGCCGCCTGGAGATGCAACAAGCCATGAGTGAATCAATCCACAATGTATCGGTGACAACCGCCGGCGGCGCTGAGCAGCCGTTGAGCGCCTATCAGGGTCGCGCGCTTTTGATCGTGAACGTGGCGTCAAAGTGCGGCTATACGCCGCAGTATGCCGGGCTGGAGGCGCTCTATCGCAAGTACAAAGACCAGGGGTTCGAAGTGCTTGGCTTCCCGTGCAACCAGTTCGGGGCGCAGGAACCCGGCACGATGCAGGAGATTCTGGACTTCTGCTCGACGAAATACGACGTGACATTCCCGATCTTCGGGAAGATCGACGTGAACGGGCCGAACCGCTCGCCGCTGTACGCCGTGCTGACGCAGGCCGAGCCGGCTGGCGACATCTCGTGGAACTTCGAGAAGTTCGTGGTGGGCAAGGATGGGCGCGTGGTGGGGCGCTTCAAGTCGAAAGTAGCGCCGGATGCGCCGGAACTGGTGGCGGCGATTGAGCAGGCGTTATCGGCATAGTGCCCGCCCTAATCCTTGTCTATGAGAAAAATACACGGCCTGCCGGCGCCGGCAGGCCGTTTTAATTTGTGTTTGCCCGGGCTTTGACCTCGCCGGCTTCCTTCAGCAACTGCTCGGCGCCATGCCGGCCTGTCTTGCCGGACGTGCCGAGCATCTGGGCCAGTTCTTCCAGCCTGTCTTCGCGCTTCAGCCGGCGCACGCTGGTGACGGTGCGTTGCGCGCCGGCGCCGTCGTCGCGCAGCGCCTTTTCCACCTTGAAGTGCGCGTCGGCAAAGCTGGCCAGTTGCGGCAGATGCGTGATGCACAGCACCTGGTGCGAGCCGGTCAGGCCCCACAGTTTTTGGCCCACAATGGTGCCCACGCGCCCGCCGATACCCTGGTCGATCTCGTCGAAGATCAGCGTCGGCGTGCGATCGGCGCGGGTCAGCACGGCTTTCAGCGCGAGCATCAGCCGGGCCGTCTCGCCGCCCGAAGCGATTTTTGCCAGCGGCTTCAGCCCCTCGCCCACGTTGGGCGCGATCATGAACTCGACCCGGTCGATGCCGGTTGCGTCAAAGCGGATTTTGGATTTGGGGTTTTGGATTTCGGATTCGGGTTGGGTCGCCGGGGTGTTGCCGATGTCTGAAGGGGGAGCAATGCCGTCATCGCTCGGCTCGTGGGTGATGCTGACGGCGAAACGCGCGCCGGCCATGCGCAAGTCCTGCAACTCGGCTTCCACACCACGCGCCAGCTCGATCGCCGCCGCGCGCCGCCCGGCAGACAACGTCCCGGCCAGCGCGGCATACTCGCCCATCAGAGCGCCCAGTTGCGCCTGAAGCTGCTCGATCCGCTCGGCGCTGTTCTCAATCTGCGCCAGCTCGGCCTCGGCCTGATCGGCAAAGGCAAGCATGGCTTCGATCGTGTCGCCATATTTGCGTTTCAGCTTCTTGATGAGTTCCAGCCGGCTCTCGACCTGCTCCAAGCGGCGCGGGTTGAATTCGATGGCCTCGCGGTAGTCGCGCAGGCTGCGCGCCACTTCTTCCACAATCGCTGTGGCCTCGGCCATTTGCCTGCCGTACTCCTCGAACTGCTTATCAAAGCGCGCCAGATGCTCGATGGCGCGCGCGGCCTGCGCCATCTGGTCGAGCGCGGCCGGCTGACTGCGCGTGGATTCGTAGAGCAGGCCCCAGGCTTCCTCGGCATAAGCAGCCAGCGCCTCGGCATTGGCAAGCCGCGCATGCTCCTCTTGCAGCGTTGCTTCCTCGTTCGGCTTCAGTTTGGCCGAGCGAATTTCCTCGAGCTGGAACCTGAGCATATCGACGCGCCGGGCGCGCTCGCGGGCGTTGTGGGTCAGTTGGTCGATCTCGCGGCGCACGGCGCGCGCCTCGTGGTATTTGGCGGCCACCTGCTGACGCAACTCCCACAGGCCGGCGTAGCGATCCAGCAGGTTGATGTGTTCCTTGACCCGCAGCAGCGAGACGTGCTCGGACTGGCCATGCACATCAACCAGCAACTCGCCCAGATCGCGCAGCACGCTCTGGCTGACCGACCGGCCATTCACGCGGCACAGGCTGCGGCCATTGGGGCGCACCTCGCGGCCCAGAATCAGTTGCCCCGGCTCATCCGGCTCCAGACCCTGTTCGGCCAGCAGCGCCTCCACCAGTTGGCGCGACTCATCATCGAGGGTAAAGACGCCTTCGATCAGGGCGCGCTCGGCGCCGGCGCGCACCATGCTGGCCTCGGCGCGATCGCCCAGCAGGAGCGCGATCGCGTCCACGATGATGCTCTTGCCCGCGCCGGTTTCGCCGGTGAGGACATTCAAGCCGGCGCCCATCTCCACATCGAGGGCGTCGATAATTGCGAAATCGCGCACGCGCAGCTCGGTCAGCATGGCAATGATTCCTCGCTCAGCTTTCGCCGATCCGGGATGTGACAGAACAAATATTCTACCCGATTGAGCGTTGAGGGAGACGGCTGACGGCTGGCGCAGCGAGCGGCGACTGCCGGCGCGACGTTGCAAAAGCGCCGCCCTGATTTAGAATCGCTGCGCCAGAGGCCGGCGCAAGCGGCCATTCAATTTCTGCGAGGTGATGGGACATGAAACTGAATATGGGGAAACGCGAGTTGGAACTGGACGGCAAGCATCTTGGGCGCCTGCGCGAGGCAAATGACCTGATGGGCGACCCGGAGGCGTTGCGCGCGCGCATGCAGGAAGACGGCTACCTGCTCATTCGCCGGCTGCACGACCCGCAAAAAGTCAAAGCCGCGCGGCGCGCGCTCATCGACAACCTGGACGCCAACGGGCAAATCGACCGCAGCCACCCGCTCGACGAAGCGTGGATCGCCCCCGGCGCGCGCGGCGCGTTCATGGGCGGCGCCAGGGCAGTCACCCACAGCCCGGAGTTCCTGGCCGTCGTCGAAGCGCCGGAACTGATGCAGTTCTTCAGCGACTTCCTGGGCGGGCCTGCTCTCACCTACACCTACAAGTGGTTGCGCGCCGTCGGAACCGGCGACTTCACCGGCGCCCACTACGATGTCGTGTACATGGGCCGGGGCACGCGCAATCTCTACACCGTGTGGACGCCGCTCGGCGATGTGCCGTTTAACAAAGGGCCGCTGGCCATCCTCGAAGGCTCGCAACACTTCGAGCGCGTCAAGGCCACCTATGGCCAGATGGATGTTGACCGCGACCATGTCACCGGCTGGTTCTCGGAAGACCCGCTTGAATTGATCGAACAGTACGGCGGGCGCTGGTTGACCGCCGAGTTTGAGATGGGTGACGCGCTCATCTTCGGCATGTACACCATGCACGGCTCGCTGAACAACGACACGCCCACCTTCCGCCTCAGTTGCGACACGCGCTATCAGCGCGCCGATGAACCGGTGGACGAGCGATGGATCGGCGAAAACCCCATCGCGCACTACGGCTGGATGCAGGGCCAAACCGTTTCGATGGAAGAAGCGCGCAGGCGCTGGGGCGTGTGAGCCGGCTGCCTCGTCTTCTCCACTCCCCCTCTCCCGCGCGGAAAGGGGGAGCAGCCTCACGCTACAATCTGCCGGATGATGGGCGTCTTCAGGTGGGTGGCAACCACGGCCAGCAGGCACACGCCGCCGCCGAACAGCACCGCCGCCGGCGCGCCGAACTGCTGCGCCAGCGCGCCGACGAACAGACTTCCGAACGGCGCGACCCCCTGCAGCGCCCACAGGTAGGTGCTGATCACCCTTCCCCGCAATTCGTTGGGCACGAGCAACTGCACGAGCGTGTTGGTCATGGCCAGTTGCGTCACCGATCCCCAGCCGATGATAACCATCAGCGGCAGCGCAGCGGGCAGCGCGCGTGAGAAGGCGATCAGCACCAGCGCGGCGCTGAAGGCGAACTGGCCGGCCGTCATCAGCGCGCCTTTGCGCTTCATCGCGCTGAACATCGCCAGAATAACGGCGGCGGCCAGCGCGCCAATCCCCTGCGCCGTCATCAGGGCGCTGTTGCGCGCCGCAACAACCGACTCGGTGTCGCCCGAATGCTGAAAAGTGTCGCGCGCGAACACCGGCATCTGCTGAATGGCCGTGAAGCCGAAGAAGCCGGGAATGGCCGCCATGACAATCAGCAGCGCCACCACAGCCGAGTTGCGAATGTAACGCTGGCCTTCGCGGAACTCCTGCACCGCGCCGGCACGGGCAGCCGGCGCGCGCGCTTGCGGCGTCGTGCGCACAAACAGCAGCCCGATGATGACAAACAGAAAGCTCACCCCATTGGCAAAGAAAGCCCACCCTTCACCCTGTTCGCCCAGCAACACCAGAAACGGCGCCGTGAGCGACGGCCCGATGACGCGCGCCAGATTGAACACGGCCGAGTTCAGCGCGATCGCATTCGGCAGCGCCGGCCGGCCCACCAGTTCGATCATCATCGCCTGCCGCGCCGTGATCTCGACCGAGTTCGCCACGCCGGCCACAAACGACAGCGCCGCAATGTGCCACACGGTGATCGCGCCGCTCAGCGCCAGAAACGCCAGCGTGAACGCCTGCGCCATCAGCACCGTCTGCATCACGATGACCGTCCTGCGCTTGTCGAGCCGCTCCACCAGCACGCCGCCCGGCAACATCAGCAGCAGCGACGGCAGCGACGCGGCAAAGCCGATCAGGCCCAGATAGACCGGCTGGCCGGTGATGCGATAGGCGAGATAGGGCTGCACGGTGTTTTGCATCCACGTGCCGATCAGCGACACAAACTGGCCGATCCAGAAGATACGATAGTCGCGCGATGCCAGCGCGGGAAAGCGGGCGGAGAGCGTAGCGGTGAACATTGATGTGCGGGTGTTGCGTATTGCGTATTGCGTATTGCGTATTGCGTATGGAGTATCGCCCGCAACACGACAATCCTACTCCTGACCTCTGACTCCTGACCGCTGACTACTGACCCCGCTCGATCTCGGCAATGAAGCGCGTGGAACGCAGACCGCGTTCGAGCACGTAGCTCAAATACTGCCGCATGGCGCGCTCAGCCTGATGAAGCGCCTGATCTGAAAAGTCATCCGCCATCGCCATGAGCTGATCGAGCGTGACGGTCTGCAGGGCGCGCAACAACGCCAGCGCGCCGGGCGCGAGGCGCAGCGTCTCTCTGGCGCCGGCTGCCGCTTTGGCGCACAACACGCCGCCATCGGCCAGCGCGAAAGCCGTGTCGGGCAGGCTGCGCAAGCTGACGGCGTCGGCCAGGGTTCCGGCAAGTTGATCGACCTCCAGAATGGCGTTGGTGCGCGCGCAGCGGAACAATTGCGGCCGATAGCCGGCGATGGTCAACAGTCTCATCTCGAAATAGCGCGAGGCCAGCGCAGGCCGGGGCGATTCGCAGATCCACATCAGCCCGTTGGCCAGCAAATCGTACAAAGCCGGCTCTTCATTGCCTTCCTGGGTGAACTGATCGATCAACTCGCCCAGATAGTGCGCATAGCCGCCGCGCAGCAGGTCCTCGCGCAGCGGGCGATGCGCTTCGATCACTTCCGCCTGACTGACGATGTCGAACGTTCGCCCGCGCGCCAGCAGCAGCCGGACGCGGGCAAACAACTCGATGTGGCCGGCTTTTCGGCTGGTGATCTTGCGCGCGCCTTTGGCGATCACGCGCACTTTCCCAAGTTGCGGAGTCATCAGCGTCAGCAGCCGGTCGGCTTCGCCGTAGTCGGCCCGCCGCAGAATGACGGCCTCAGTTGCATATACCCGCGCGCGTGACATGAGTTTGATCCGGTAGAGGGGGATTCACATCTGGCACGCCGCGCAGAAATGCGTGCTGCGCTGACCCACCACAATGCGACGGACAGGCCGGCCGCAGTCCACACATGGCAGGCCGGCGCGGCCATACACCTTAAAATGCTCCTGATAGTTGCCGCCCGGATACACCCAGTCGAAGCTGGCGCCGTTGGCCGCAATGCCGTCAAGCAGCGTCTGGCGCACTGCTTCGCCCAGCCGCAGCGCGTCATCGGCAGTGAGCGTGGCAGCCAGGCGCGTGGGATGCAGCCGCGCCAGGAACAGCGACTCGTCGGCGTAGATGTTGCCCACGCCGGCGATAAAATGCTGGTCGAGCAGAATTGGCTTGAGCGCGCCGCGCTTCGCCAGCAGCCGCGCCGCGAACTCCTGCGGGTTGACGCTGAGCGCGTCCGGCCCAAGTTTACCCGTCACATCCGAAACTCGCTCGGTCAAATACACGCGCCCAAATTTGCGGGCGTCGTCGAAGCGCAACGCCCAGCCGTCATCAAGCAGCCATACCACACGGGCATGGGGGGTGAATGCATCCGCCTCTGGAACGACATCGAGCCGGCCGCTCATTCTCAGGTGCGCCAGCATGAACAGCGGCTGGCGCGGGCTTGCAGATGACGAATCGGCAACGCCACCATCTTCTGCGCCGCGCAGCTCCAGAATCAGATATTTGCCGTGCCGGCTGATGGCGGCCACACGACGGCCAGCCACGCGCCGCACAAAGGCCGGCGCAGGTATGCCGCTCACCTCGCGCGGCCATAGCACGCGCGCCTGGCGGATCACGCGGCCCGCCAGCGGCGGTCTCTGCGGCCCGCTGCCCTCGCGCAAGATGCGGGCCACAGTCTCGACTTCGGGAAGCTCAGGCATCTTCCGATTTTGGATTTTGGATTGGGGATTGGGTGTTGCGTATTGCGTGTTGCGTATTGGGTGATGCCGATTGCAGGACGCCCCACAGCCTTCGCAACCTTCACCACTTTAGCAACCTGAACAACCTTAAGAACCTTAACAACCCTCAACCCTCAACCCCATATGCACCAGCGTTCGGATGGGCTGGAAGCCCACAGCCTGCAGCGCGCCATGAGATGCCTCATGGGGGCGCGACTGCACACAGTACAACGGCCTGGATACATAGTCCTCGAACCGGCGCAGGCCGGCGACGAGCAGGCCGATGCCGGCTTCCACACCGACCCGCGCGTCGAGCATCAATTCGACATGGTGTTCAGGCAGATCGAAGTTCACCCGCGTGCGAACGGCGCCCAGGAGCGGGCCGCCGGCGCCGCGATCGTTGGCATCCCGCACCAGCCACTGCTCGCGCCAGGCGTTGAAAAAGTTGGACACCCACCAGCGCCAGTCCAGCCGGTACACACTGGCGTCGAACGGCTCGGCATAGGTCAGGTCGTCGGGAATGTTGAAGCGCGCAAGCGCCCAGATCGCCTGACGATCGGCGCGCCGTGCCCGTCGCGCCGAGAGTGTATCGGGCGCAAGCGGCAGGGAGAGAGCGCGAACCGAAGGCCGCCGATAATGCGTCACCGCGCCCAGCGCGCGAAAGCCGGCCCGCTCATACACGCGCAACGCCGGCGCGTTGCCCTCCACCACTTGCAGCGCGACAAAACGCCCCTGGCGCGCGCGGGCAAACGCGATGGCCGCTCGGATCAGCGCCGTGCTGACGCCCCGGTTGCGCCAGTCAGGATGCGTCGCCACATTGCCGATCACCCACGTGTCGCGCCGGGCCGGATTGCGTTGAAGCGACACATTGCCCACAATCTGGCCGTCTTCGACCCAGACAAAGCCGGCCATGCCATCCCCGACCAGCGCATCAAGGGGGCTGTAATAGCGCAGTCTGCGAATCACCTGCCGGCCACTACTGTCCGCGCCGCCGACCTCATCGCGAAAGGCTAATTCAAGCAGATCAGCCACAGCCGACCCGTCGCGCCAGGGATCGAGCGGTCTCACGTGAGGATCGATCGGAGTGGCAGGCGCTTTGCTCAACCCTGCTACCATAGGTCAGGCTATTCTACTCAGGTACAATCCGCGCGTGTCTATCAACGCCATCAGCGCGCTCGCGCGGCGCCTGCGCGCCAACATCCAGACGGTGATTGTCGGAAAAGACGATGTGATCGACCTGGCGCTCATCGCGCTGTTGTGCGAGGGTCATGCGCTCTTCGAGGACGTTCCCGGCATCGGCAAGACCACGCTGGCCAAAGCCATCGCCCGCAGCCTGAACTGCGCGTTCAAGCGCATCCAGTTCACGCCCGACCTGCTGCCCAGCGACGTGACGGGCATCTCGTTCTTCAATCAGCGGCAGCAGGAGTTCGAGTTTCGGGCCGGCCCGATCTTCTCCAACGTGGTGCTGGCCGACGAGATCAACCGCGCCACGCCGCGCACCCAGTCGGCGCTGCTCGAAGCCATGCAGGAGCGCCAGGTGACGGTGGATGGACAGACCCTGCCGCTGCCCCGCCCGTTTCTGGTGCTGGCCACCCAGAATCCAATCGAACTGGAAGGCACCTTCCCCCTGCCCGAAGCGCAAGTGGATCGCTTTCTGCTGCGCATCAGCATGGGCTATCCGACCGAGGAGGAAGAACATCTGATTGTGACGCGCTTCGAGCGCAGCGACCCGCTGGGCACGCTCGGCCCGGTGGTCGAACTCGATGATCTGGCCGCCATGCAATCGGCCTGTCGCGCCGTGCGCGTCGAGCGGAGCGTGGCGGACTATCTGGTGACGTTGTGCCGCTCCACGCGCAACGCGCCGGGCGTTCAACTGGGCGTCAGCCCGCGCGGGACGATGGCGCTGCATCGCGCCGCCCAGGCCCGCGCCGCCATTCAGGGGCGCGACTATGTGCTGCCGGACGATGTGAAAACACTGGCCCAGCCGGTTCTGGCGCATCGCATCGTGGTGGACGGCCAAAGCCGGCTGCGCGGCCGCAAAGCCGAAGACATCCTGCGCGACGTGATCGAGCGCGTGCCCGTTCCCGTCGATCGCATCTGACCGCGACAATTGACGATTGACCATTGACGATTGGTAACTGCTCAGGCTGGCGGTTGAAACCACGCCTGACACGAGGCGAAGTCGGCCTGCGCCGACTCGAGCCCAGCCCGCGAAGGCGGGCTTTGCTTCCTGTTGCCGCGACTTCAGTCGCCCGGTTGAGCGACGATTGATGCTGACGGATGTTTGACGAACGCTGGGTGACGCTGTTTGTTTTCATCGGCATCGTGGGGGTGCTGATGCGGTCGCCGGCGCTGGCCGGCCTGGGCGTAATCGGCCTGTCCATCGCCATTACCACCAAACTGTTCGAGCGCCGGGTGTTGCGCGGTGTGGAGTACGAGCGTCGGCTGAGCGAGACCCGTCTGTTCGTCGACGAAACCGTGACCGTCAGCGGCCATGTCACCAACCATGGGCGGCTGCCAATCATCTCACTGATGGTGGACGACAACGCGCCCAGGACCTTCAGGCCGGCCCACACGCCAGATGGGCGCAACACAGCATCGGCCGGCCCGGCTCACGACGATCCCGAGTCGCTGTTGTCACGCCAACTGAGCGAAAACGCGGACAGCGAGGCGCGCGTCAGTCTCGCCCAGTTGCTGGCGCTGAAGGCGGGCGAGCACACCAGCCGCTCCACAGTCCTGCGCGCGACTCGGCGCGGCTACTACCCATTTGGCCCGGCGCACCTGCGCGCCTTCGACATGATGGGGCTGTCGCTCGCAGAGCGCGTCGATTATCTGCGCGACACGCTGATCGTTTACCCGCGCGTGTATCCGCTGGACAAGCTGGGCATCCCCACGCGCGACCCGTTCGGCGCCATGCCGGCCATGCGCCGGCTGATCGAAGACCCCTCGCTGGTGATGGGGTCGCGCGACTATCAGTACGGCGACTCCTTCAGACAAATTCACTGGAAGTCCACCGCCCACGTGGGCAGATTGCAGACGCGCGTGTGCGAGCACACCAGCGACCCGACGGCAATGATCCTGCTGAACGTCACCACGCTGGAGCACGACTGGCACGGCACCGATGTCGAGCGATTCGAGTGGGCGTTGTCGGTGGCCGGCAGCGTGGCTTCGTGGGCCGACGAATGGGGCTGCACGGTCGGGCTGTCGTCAAACGGGTGCGCGCCGAACATGCCCAACGCCATTCGCATCATCCCGCGCCGCGCGCCCAACCAGCTCTCGCGCATCATGGAGGGGCTGGCAGTGCTCACCTCCTTCACGGCAATGCACTTCAATCTGTTTCTGTTGAGCGAGCAGCGCCACGTGCCGTTTGGCGCCACGATCATCGTGGTGACGCCCATCGTAACGCCGGAGATCGAGGGGGCCTTGCTTCGGCTGCACGGGCTGGGCAAACGCCTGATCCTGATCAGCGTTGATCGCATCACGCCCGGCCTCAGCGCCCTGCCCTTCACAGCCTATCACGTCCCGCCGCCCACAGACAGCGCGTTCCGCAAAGAGATCGACATCTCGCTGAGAGACAGGACAGTAGACGCATGAACTCGCGACAAGTTGCCCTGCTGGCATTGAGCGGCCTGGCCGAGGCCTCGCTGATCCTGCCGCTCATTCTGATCCTGCCCACGCCGCTGCGCTTGTTTGACAATGCGGCGGCGCTGGCTGTGACCTGGGCCATCATCTGTCTGGTGGCCGGCACACGGCGATTTCTGGGGCAGATCGAGGCGCGCTGGAACACCCAACGGATCGTGATGGGCGCGTGGCTGGCAGCATTGCTCATCGCGTTCCTGGCCGGCCTGCAACTGGCCGGCATCGACATTGCCCCCATCGACGCCGCGCTCATTATTGAACTGACCTGTGTGCTGGCGCTATGGTGGCGCGGCCTGTCGCTGGGCGCCTCGGACTTGCAGCCCGAAGACAGCCGGCTGCGCCTGCAAATCGGCCTGGTGCTGTTCGTGCTGTTTGGCGTGGCGTCGATGTTCGACCGCAGCAGCACCCTGTTTGCGTTCATCGTGCCGTTTCTGGCCGGCGCATCGCTGGCCATGCCGTTGAGTCACCTGGAGCGCGTGGATCAGAGCCGGCTGGGCCGGCGCGTCCGCATGGACTGGGTGTGGTGGCGCAGCATTGCGCTGGGGGCCGGCGCGCCCATCGTCCTCAGCCTGATCGCCGTGGCAATGGTCACCGGCGACACGTTGACGCGCGGCATCCAGTTGCTGGTCGGCATTCTGATGCTGCCGCTGATCCTGCTGGCGATGCTGGTCGGGACGCTGCTGTCCGAACTGCTGCGGATGATATTCCGCGAGCCGCTCAATCTGTCGTTCCTCACGTCGCTGGGCGAACTGTTCCAGCAGATCAACGAAGGGCAGGCACAGGCGGAGAGCGCCGGCGTCGTCATTCCAGAGTCGTTGCGCATCGCGCTGGTGATCGCGGCCGTTGCGTTGTTCATTGTGTTCGTGGCTTATTTCACCGGACGGGCGCAGCGCGCGCAACGGGCGCAGCAGGCCGACACTGAATCGTTGCAGGTGGTCGAGCCGGCGACGCCGATCAGCGGCCTGGAACGGCTGCGACAATCGCTGAGCCTGCGGCGCTGGCTGGCGGCGCTCAGCATTCGTCGCATCTACGCGCGCATGACGCACGAGGCCGGCAAGCGCGGCTTTCCCCGCCTGCCGGCGCAAACGCCCAACGACTACGCGCCGGCGCTGCGCCAGGCCTTCCCCGGCGTCGATGATGACATCGACCACATCACAGCCGCCTACATCGCGGCGCACTATGGCGAAGTGCCGGACACGGATGAGGCGCTGGCAGCGATCCGGGCGGCATGGGAGCGCGCGCGCGCCAGCCGTGCGCCGACGCCGGCAAAGGCCGAATAAAACGGGCGCATTTTCCTGTGGGGGAAATAGTTGTGCAAAGCAGGGCAAGCCCGGCGGCTTGCCCTGCAACCTGCGACGCTGTGGGATTGACCTGTTTCTCATGCGAACCCGCTAGAATGAGGCGTTCACGAGGTGTTCTGGGAATGGCAATGACGAACGGGAGACGACGCGTGTATCTTGATTATTCGGCGACAACGCCTGTCGCGCCGGAAGTGGCGCAGGCGATGGCGCCGTTTCTTTCGGAGATGTATGGCAACGCCGCCTCGTTGCACAGCTATGGCCGCGAAGCAGCGGCTGCGCTGGACGAGGCGCATCAGGTGCTGGGCTGCGCCATCGGCGCGCGCGCCAGCGAAATCGTCTTCACCGGCTGCGGCACCGAAGCGGACAACCTGGCGCTGCGCGGCGCTGCGTTCGCTGCGCGACAGCGGGGCCGGGGCAATCACATCATCAGCGCGCCGACCGAGCACCAGGCCGTCGAGGGCACGCTGCGCCAGTTGCAGGACGTGTTCGACTTCGAGGTGACGATGTTGCCGGTCGATGGATGCGGACGCGTGGACCCGGACGATGTGCGGCGCGCTCTGCGGCCCGACACGATCCTGGTCAGCCTGATGATGGCCAATAACGAGGTGGGCACCATCGCGCCTGTCGCCGAGATCGGGCGCATCTGCCGCGAGCACGGCGCGCTGTTTCACACCGACGCGGTGCAGTGCCCGGCCTGGCTGCCGATCAACGTCGAGGCAATCAACGCGGATTTGCTGGCGCTATCGTCGCACAAGTTCTATGGCCCCAAGGGGGTAGGCGTGTTGTACATCCGCGATGGCACGCCCTATCTGCCCGCATTGACCGGCGGCGGGCACGAGCGCGGGCGACGCGCCGGCACGGTGAATGTGGCCGGCGCCGTGGGCACTGCGGCAGCAATCAAATATGCCGCCGGCCAGCGCGAGGCGCAGGCCTCTCGTCTGCAACGCCTGCGCGACCGGCTGATCGAGGGCATTCTGGCAAGCGTGCCCGATGCGCGCGTGAGCGGCCATCCGCGCGACCGCCTGCCCCATCACGCCAGCTTTGTGTTCAAGGGTGTGGATGGCGAGACCCTGTTGATGGCGCTGGACGTGGAAGGCATTGCTGTCAGCACCGGCTCGGCCTGCGCCAGCGGCGACCCGGAGCCGTCGCCGGCGCTGCTGGCCATGGGCATCCCGCGCGAGTGGGCGCTGGGCGGCTTGCGCATATCGCTCGGCTATCACACCACCGCCGATGAAATCGAATATGTGATCGAGACGCTGCCGCGCTGCGTGGAGCAGGTGCGGCGCGCTTTCGCCGATGCGTGAAGCAAAGCGCCGAATCCTGGTGAATGTGTGATGGCAGGCGCGCGCGCAACGATCAGAGAGTCAAAGTCCAGACCCCGCGTGGTAGTGGCAATGTCTGGCGGGGTCGATTCGTCGGTTGCGGCGGCCCTGCTGGTCGAGCGCGGCTACGACGTGATCGGCATCATGCTGCGCCTGTGGGCCGAGCCGGCGCCGGCAGAGTCCGCCGGCAGAGAGAATGCCAACCGCTGTTGCGCGCCGGAGGCCGTGGCCGACGCGCGCGCGATCGCGCGGCAACTGGGTATTCCCTTCTATGACATTGACGCCCAAAGCGTGTTCAAAGAGAAAGTGGTCGATCCCTGGATCAGGGCGTATGGCGAGGCGAGCACGCCCAACCCGTGTTTCAACTGCAACCGCTCGATCCGGTTCGGCTTTCTCATGCAACGCGCGCTGGCGCTGGGGGCGGACTTTCTGGCAACCGGGCACTATGCGCGCATTGCGGTGACGGGTGAAGGCGCAGCGGCGCGCTACCGCCTGTTGAAAGGTGTGGACGCAAGGAAGGATCAATCCTACGTGCTGCATGTGCTGGGGCAGCGCGACCTGGCCCGCGCCCTGTTTCCGTGCGGCGATTTCACTAAAGAGCAAGTGCGGGAGATGGCCCGGCAATTCCGCCTGCCGACCGCCGAGCGCGCCGAGAGCCAGGACTTGTGTTTTCTGACCGAAGGCGACTATCGCGGCTTTCTGTTGCGCCAGGCCCCCGGCATCGCAACGCCCGGCCCGATTCTGAACACGCGCGGCGAGACGATTGGCCGGCACGAGGGGTTGCCGTTCTACACTATCGGCCAGCGCAAGGGGTTGAACATTGCGCCACACAGCGCGCGCGCAGAAGCGCTGTACGTGCTCCGGCTGGATCCGGCGCGCAATGCCGTGATCGTTGGAACTGCTGATGAATTAGGGACGAGCCGTGTGACTATCCGGCGTATGCACTATGTCAGCGGCGCGCCGCCGGCCGGGCCGACGCGATGCAGCGCCAAAGTGCGCTACAAAGCGCGGGAAGCCGCCTGCGCGCTTGTTCCATTGCCCGACGGCGGCGCGCAATTCGTGTTCGACGAAGCCCAGCGCGACGCGACGCCGGGGCAGGGACTGGTCGCCTATGACGGCGACGAGGTGATCGGCGGCGGGCTGATCGCGCGCGAGGCGTGACAGAAAAAGCAAAAGCGCAAGGGATGCCTTGCGCTTTCTGTTTTGCCTGTTGCAGTTGGCAAAGCTAGGCGTCGGGCAACGCTGCCACGCCGGGCAACACCTTGCCCTCCATGAACTCCAGCGACGCGCCGCCGCCGGTGCTGATGTGCGAGATCTTGTCGGCCACGCCGGCCTGTTCGACGGCCGCAACGGAATCGCCGCCGCCGATGACCGATGTGGCGCCTGAAGCAGCCACAGCCCTGGCGATCTCGGTGGTGCCGGTGGCGAACCTGGGGAACTCGAACACGCCCATGGGGCCGTTCCAGAAGATCGTCCGGGCGCCTTTCAGCGCGTCGATGTATTTGATGATGGTGTGCGGACCGATGTCGAGAATGCGCCAGCCGGGTTTGACTCCGCCAACGCTGACCGTCTCGCTGTTCGCATCGTTGCTGAACGCATCGGCAATCACCGCGTCGATGGGCAGGATGAGTTTGCCGCTGCACGTAGCCAGCAACTCGCGCGCCTGCTCGATCGCGTCGTTTTCGACCAGCGAGTCGCCCATCTCGTATCCCTCGGCCTTGAGGAAGGTGTTGGCCATGCCGCCGCCGATGATGAGTTTGTCGGCCAGTTTGGCAAGATTCTCGATGACGGGCAGCTTGTCGCTGATCTTGGCGCCGCCGAGAACGGCGACAAACGGGCGCTGGGGATTGTCGAGCACGCCGCCCAGATAGTTGATCTCTTTCTCCATCAGGAAGCCGGCCGCAGCCGGCAGGAAGTGCGCTACTGCTTCCACCGAGGCATGGGCGCGGTGCGCGCTGCCGAAGGCGTCGTTCACATAGATGTCGCCGTTGGCAGCCAGTTGTTTGGCAAAATCAGGGTCGTTCTTCTCCTCGGCCTTGTGAAAACGCAGGTTTTCCAGCAGCAGCACATCACCCGGCTTCAGCGCCCTGGATTTGGACTCCGCCGGCTCGCCCACGCAGTCCTCGGCAAACTGGACGGGACGACCGAGCAGTTCGCTGAGGCGATCAGCAGCGGGCTTCAGGCTTTGAGAAGGATCGACCCCTTTGGGCCGGCCCAGATGCGACATCAGCACAACCGACGCGCCCTGGGACAGCAAATAGTTGATGGTTGGCAGGGCGGCCCGGATTCGGGTGTCGTCCGTAATCTGGCCGTTCTTCAGGGGAACATTGAAATCGACGCGCACCAGGACGCGCTTGCCGTTAAGGTCCTGGAGATTCCTGATCGTGCGCTTGTTCAGTGGCATACATCCTCCGGATGAGGCGCAACAGCATAGTCGGGCCTCGATAGACATGGAAATAAAATTGAGCCTGGTTTGACCCAGGCTCAAATTCTATGCCAGAAGAGCCGAAATACAAATGGACGCGCGCAGCGAGGCCGGCCGCGCGCGCCATCAGCGATCAATGGCTGTCGTCGTCTGCCCGATCGGACCGGCGCTGCAGATCGATTTGCTCTTCGTCAGACACAGCTTATTATCGCAAGTTGAACCACTCTTGACCAGTTTATAGCGAGGCGGCACAGCCCTCTGCACAAGGTATTCCCCGGGCACTTTGCTAACCGGATAATAGCTGCATCGGCGCGTCCTGGCGTTACAGGCAAGCACACAGGTTACCTCTTCAGACATAGGCGCCGCGCTTGCTGTTGGCGGCTGAGGCAGGACAATCAGCGAAAGGGAGCACAGCAACAGCGAACTAATCAGCCTGGCAAGATTTGACGCACCAGGCCTGAAACGCGCGTTGCGAGACACGTTCAACAGCCATCCCCCGCGGGCAGATGCTTTTTCTATTAAGCCAAACATCCGAAGCCCTCCCTTCTCATCTCAGCAACTCCGTAAAACTTTTGCCGCTGTCTTGCGCCCGAGTCAGTGTTTATTATGTCAATTTGTGAGCTGATTCTAGGCAAGCCCTAATTAATTAGTCGTACAATGGATAAATTTCTGCACCCATTGACACATCGCCAGCGCAACTTTCAGGAGACTACTCGGCACGAGTTAGCTTGCGACGCTTCGCTTATTGAAGCGCATATTCGATGATATTATTATAGACAGCGTCGATTTTGGGCCGTACTTTTCGGCGTCGAATCGGCTTGCTATTTCGCATACTTGTGTGTATGGCACTCCGCCCAATCGACATTTGCAGGATGGCCGGCGACTTGAAAGTCACCCTGACCGACGATCAGTGTTCGGTGTTGGCCCGCTACGCCCAGTTGCTCGTTGAATGGAACAGTCGCGTGAATCTGACCGCCATCGAAGATGACGCCGGCGTGTTGACGCGACACCTTGCCGACAGCTTGACCGTCCTTCCAGCGTTGGATCGCATCCTGGCCGGCGTTCCCGCCCCCCGCATGATCGATGTGGGCACGGGCGCCGGGCTGCCGGGCATTCCCATCAAGATCGCCCGGCCTCATATCGTTGTTGACCTGACAGACAGCACCGGCAAGAAAATCCGGTTTTGCGCGGCAGCGATTGGCGAGCTGGAGCTGGCCGGCATTCGGGCGATTCATGGCCGGGCTGAGGAGATGGCCCGCCGGCCCGAACACCGCGAGCAGTACGATTTGGTCATTGCGCGGGCGGTAGCGCCGCTGCCCACGCTGACAGAGTACATGCTGCCGTTCGCCAGAGTATCCGGCTGGTGCATCGCCATGAAAGGCGCCGAGGCACAGGCTGAAGCGGAGCAGGCGCAGAAAGCGATTGCCACATTGGGCGGCAGCATGGAAACTATCGACACTGTTGCCCTGCCAGGCGCGCCAGACCGGCGCGCGCTCATCATCATTCGCAAGGTCCGCCCGACACCGGCTCGCTACCCTCGCCCGTCCGGGGCGCCGCGCGCCTCGCCGCTGTAGCTATAATCGCCCTGCCATGACGACATCGACTCAATCGCGCCCACTACGTATTCTGATTGCCAAGCCGGGGCTGGACGGCCACGATCGCGGCGCCAAAGTGATCGCTCGCGCCCTGCGCGACGCCGGCATGGAAGTGATCTACACCGGCCTGCGCCAGACGCCGGAGATGATCGCCGAAGCCGCGTTGCAGGAGGATGTCGATGCGGTCGGCCTGAGCATTTTGAGCGGCGCGCACAAGTCGCTGCTGCCGCGCATCGTCCAGGTGATGCGTGAGCGCGGTCTGGGCGATGTGCCGGTGTTCGCAGGCGGCATCATTCCGAATGAGGATGTTGCCGATCTCAAATCGGCAGGGATCGCCGGCGTGTTCGGCCCCGGCACGCCGATCGCAGACATTGTGTCTTTCATCCGCGAACACACCCCCGCGCATCATTGAGCCATTGGATCATTGGGTCATTGAGCCATTGTGTCATTGAGCCATTGTGTCATTGACTGGATCACCCAATCACCCAATTACCCGATGACTCAATCGCCCGATCTCGCATCTGACCGTCGCGCGCTGGCCCGGCTGATCACGCGCATCGAGAACGGCGACCCGGCAACGCGCGATCTGGTTGCGCGCCTGTACGCCAGCGCCGGCCAGGCACGGGTCATTGGCATCACCGGGCCGCCAGGCTGCGGCAAGAGCACGCTGGTGGCAACGCTGGCGCGTCGGTTGCGCATACGACAAACGCCGGCTGAGTCATCGCGCCCACACGTTGCGATTGTGGCCGTCGATCCCAGCAGCCCCTTCAGCGGCGGCGCCATCCTGGGCGATCGTGTGCGCATGCGCGATCTGTCCGGCGACGCGGGCATCTTCATCCGCAGCATGGCCAGCCGGGGGGCGCTGGGCGGGCTGGCCGGCGCCACAGCCGATGTGGTGAGCGTGCTGGACGGCGCCGGCTTCGACGTGATCCTGATCGAGACTGTCGGCGCCGGCCAACTGGAAGTGGATATCGCGCGCATTGCCCAGACTGTGATCGTGGTCGAAGCGCCGGGGGCCGGCGACGAAGTGCAGGCTGTGAAAGCAGGGATTCTGGAGATCGCCGACATCGTCGTGGTGAACAAGGCTGACCGCGAAGGGGCAGCGCAAACGATTGCGGCATTGCAATCGGCGCTGGACGTGAGCCAGCCTGAAAGCGCGGGCGCAGTCGCACATAAACACGGCGCGCTGGCCGGCGCGCGCGCTTCCGACGCGCTGCGCAACACGAAGACAGAAGCATCTGCGACAGGTGACGCGCAATGGCGCATACCCATTCTGAAGACCGTCGCGCTCAGCGGCGAAGGCATCGAGGCTGTGCTGACGGCGATCGAGGCTCATGCCGGCTATCTGCGCGCCAGCGGCGAGGGCGCCCGGCGGCGCGCGCGCGCTGTCGAGCAGGATGTGCGCGCGCGACTTGCAGATATTCTGGCCCGCCGCGCCCTGGCCACCATAGGCCGGGAGCAATACGACGCGCTCATGGCTGCCACTGTCGCGCGCGCCATCCATCCGGCTGAAGCAGCCGAACAACTCATGAACGCAAGCTGGGGCAAATGACCACGCTATTCCTCATCCGCCACGCGCAGAGCGACGCCAATGCCGAAGGGCGCGTCCAGGGCTGGCTCGACTCGCCGCTGAGCGAAGCGGGACGACAGCAAGCTCAGGCGCTGGGTGAACGGTTTCGCTCGACGGCGTTGAGCGCCGTGTATGCCAGCCCGCTGGCGCGCGCCGCAGACACGGCGCAGGCAATCGCCGCCATCCACAATCTGGCCGTGATATTGGACGACCGGCTGAAGGAATACCACATGGGCCGGTGGACCGGCCTGAATCGCGCAGAGATCGAGGCCCTGTCGCCCGGCATCGACCTGGAGGCGGATCACGAGCTGGCCGTGCCAGATGGCGAGACCGCCCAGAATATGCGCGACCGGGTCGAGCCGTTTCTGCGCGAGGTGGTGAGCCGACATGCCGGCCAGTCGATAGCCATCATCACACACGGCGGCACACTGGGGATGCTGGTCGCCACGATGCTCGGCATGCCGGTCATGCGCCGGCATCCCTTCTCATTTGGGAACACATCTGTGACCGAGGTCACGCACCAGCGCGGACGCTGGCGCCTGCGGCGGCTCAACGATCAATGCCATTTGCATCCGTTACAATCTGAGTGGAGGCCATGATGCGAAACCATCGACGAACAGAAAACAGCATGTATGGGGGAATCAAGCTGTTCAGCGGCACCAGCCATCCTCTGCTCGCGGCGGAAATCGCGGCTTATCTCGACGTGCCCCTGTGCGGCCGGGACATCGTGCGCTTCCCCAACGAGAACGTGTTCTGGCGGCTGCACGAGAGCGTGCGCGGACAGGACGTGTTTCTGATCCAGACGATGGGATCGCCCGTGAGTGAAAACATTCTGGAACTGCTGATCGGCATCGATTGCCTGCGGCGCGACTCGGCCGCGCGGATCACAGTCGTCATCCCCTACATGGCCTATGCGCGCAGCGACAAGAAAGATCAGCCGCGCGTGCCCATCACCGCGCGGCTGATGGCCGACCTGATCGAGACCGCCGGCGCAGACCGCTACATCACCGTCGATCTGCACGCCGGCCAGATTCAGGGCTTCTTCAGCATCCCCGGCGACGAACTCACTGCCTTTCACACCTTGAGCGACTACTTCGTGAGCCGGCGCGACGAGATGATCAACCCCGTCATTGTGACGGCCGACCTGGGATTCGCCAAACGCGGGCGCAATTTCGCCGCGAAGCTGCAATGCCCCATGGCCTTCGTCGAAAAGCGGCGCATCGGCAACACGGCGCAGTCCGAAGCGTTGACCGTGATCGGCGACGTGGACGGCTGCGATGTCATCATCGTGGACGACGAGATCTCGACCGGCGGCTCGGTGCAGAACACCATCGAAGTGGTAAAGAGCCACGGCGCGCGCGACATCTACGTGTGCTGCTCGCACGCCGTGTTTGCCGGCCCGGCCATCGAGCGCCTGCGCGCTCTGCCGATCAAAGAGATCGTGACGACCAATACGCTGCCGCTCTCGCCGGAGAAAGCCCTGCCAAACGTCCGCGTCCTGTCCATTGGCTCGCTTCTGGGAGAGGTCATCCGGCGCGTGCACGAAGGGCGCAGCGTGGGCGAGCTGTTCAACGAATGAGGGGAAGACCATGCCGGACAGTCCTGGCTACATCCTGAAACGCCTGCGCGAGAAGAAGCATTTCACGCAACAGGAAGTCATCGAGCGCAGCGGGTTGGACCGCAGCGCAAGCTACATCAGCAGCCTGGAAACAAACAAGACCAGCCCGACGATTCAGGAGCTTGAGGCGCTGGCTGTCATCTACAGCACAACGGTGTTCGATATGCTCAGCGAGGCGAAAGGGATCGCGCCGAACTGGGACTTCACTCCGAATCCCGACATCCGGCTGCTGCTGAATTTCTACGAGTCCTTGAACACGGAACGGCGCAAGATCGCGCTGGAGTTCATCCAGTATCTGGCCGAGAAGCAAAAGATGGAGCGATACAACGAATCGCGGCAGACAGGGACAGGCAGTCTGTGAGTTACCGCGAATGAGCGCGAATAAACGCGAATGCTCGCTACAGAAGGCGCAGACTGCCACCTGCGCTTTGCGTTACCGCGACTTTAGTCACCTGGCTGAACAGTTGCCTATTCGCTTTCCTTTTTGCGCGGCATGACGATGCGCTGCTTGTAATCCGTCACGAACCGGTTCAGCTTGCCCATCAATTCGGCCCAATCGTCGCTGTCCAGAATGCGATCCAGTGTCTCGCGGTCTTCGGCCTCTCCAACGGTAATGATCTGCGGCCCTTCGCCATAGACGGTGTACCAGGCTTCTGTGGGCCGCACGCCCAGCTTCATGATCCTCGGCGCAAACTCCTGCACCACAAATTCGAAGTAGGCCGGCTCTTCATCGGACTTGATATTCCAACTCATCACAAGTTTGATCACTGGGCGCCTCCCCTGGGGGCCTGCATGGAATCTGCGCGCGCTACTTGCATTGCTCAGCCAGCGTCTGCACCTGTTGCATGAAGAACGGATCGGTCAGGCCAAAGCTGGTGATCGTTTCGATCGATCTGGCTCCATTGGCCGTGTCACCCAGCGCGCACTGCGCCTGCGCCAAAGCCCAGTAACTAAACGGGTTCGGCGAGTTCCGGGTCAGGTCAACGCCTTTTTGAGCATTGTCGAGCGACTTTTGAAGATCGCCCTTGAACAGAAAGACGTTTGCCAGGCCGGTGTACGCCGCGCCGAAATCAGGCTGATATTGAATGGCGGTCTCGAACTCTTTCTGAGCGGCGTCGAGCGCTTCCGGGTATTTTTTCGGGTCGCGCTGGAGCAGAATCGTGCCCAGCACATAGTGCGATGTGGCGTCGTCAGGCTTGAGCTTGAGGGCAGTCTCCACGTATTTTTGCGCTTCGTCGAACTGGCCGTTCTGATAGTACACCGTCGCCAGGTTGGTGTGGGCGGCGTCGTGGCCGGGATCGAGTTTGATGGCGGTGAGATAGGCGTCAACGGCTTTGGTCAGATGGTCGCGCCGGGACTGCTCATCGGCAGCGATGCCGGCAAGCTGGTTGCGCGCGTTTCCGAGCAGATAGTGGGCGTCGGCGCTATTCGGATCGGCAGCCACAGCAGCCTGCGCTTCCTGAAGCGCCACATCAAACTGTCCGGCGTTCAGCGCGGCGCGCGCTGCGTCAAGATGAGGCCGGACTGTCTGACCGGCAGTGGGCGTGGGCGCGACCGTTGGGGCCGGCGCCGCGCAGGCTGCCCCGCCGAAGGCGAGAACAGCCATGACAAGGCCGGCTGCGATGCTGCGTGTCATTGCTTCACCTCCAACACCACGACCTGTGTGTCTTCCGGCAGATTGCTCCTGGTGACTTTGAGCGACTCCTGGGGTTTGACATCCGCCAGCCCCATCTCTTTCAGAAACTTCCCGACGCCGTCCAGCTTGCGCGCGGCGCTTGTGCCGGCGGCCTTGAAGTTCATGGGCACGACGATGCTCGGCTCGATCAGCGCGACGAGTTCGCTGGCCTGGGACGCGTTCAGGCTGTCGCCTCCGCCGACCGGCAGCAGCAACACATCGACCGTTTCGAGCGCGTCGATCTGCGCCTGGGTCGGCACAAACGGCAACTGGCCCAGGTTGACGACATTCAGGCCGTCGTAATAGTATGAGAACACCGTGCTGCGCAGGGTGTTATCGCCGCGCTTTTTCTCCGGGCGCATCGCCACGCCGGTGATGAAGACGCCGCCCATCTCGAACTCGCCGGCGCCGCGCAGGATGCGCACATCGCCGCGTTGCGCGCCCGCCACCGCCGCCACATTGCCATACCCGGCCTCGTCACGACTGATCGTGATGACATCGGCCTTCAGTTTGGGCAGTTCCTCGCCCGCAGCCGGCTCGTAGGGATCGGTGACAACCGTGAGCCTGCCACGGTCGGCGAGTCGAAAACAAGACAGCCCGTGCCACGTGATTTCCATAGGCGCTGATTTTAGCCCATCACCATCACAGCACCTGACTCAACGCAATGGTCTCCGGCGGGTCATCCTCACCCCGGCCGGCAATCGTGTCCACCACCTGCTCCAGCGCGCCCTGCACCTTTTCAATCGGCGATCTGGCCCTGAACAACTCCTCGTAATCCGCCACCGCTTCATCCGGCGACACATCGCGCCCGCACGTCTCTTTCAGGTAGTGATAGTGGTCGCTCACCCACACATACAGATCAGCCTCGGTGCGGCCGGGGAAGCGTTTCAGCACATCCTGCTCGCGGATGGCTCTCACGATGGGAAGATAGATGTTGTCATACCAGTCGATCACCGCTTCGTCTTCGGTGATTTCACGCTGCTGCTCCAGACCCATGAAATAGCGATGCGCGGCGATGTGCTCGATCAGGCGCGCGTAGCCGCCGGCAATGGAGAAGCGGATGTTCTGCTCCGGGCGCAGCGCGTCGAGCCGGGTGCGCTCCAGAAACTCGGTGTACTCGCCAAGAATGATCAGTGTGTTCGCGTCGATGTCGCTGGCTGTGACCGGCACCCGCGTGATTGCCTCCGTCACTTCGGCGTCCACAAAGCTGGCGCCGCGCTCGCGGGCCACCGAGATACGGTGGTTGCCGTCCAGCACAAAGTAGACATCACCCACTTTGTACAGCTTCACCGGCGGCAGACTGATGTCTTCATAGAAGGCGCGATTGATCTTGCGCCAGCGCGCGCTCAGCGCGCCGGTGCGCGGCAAAAAGGCGTCGTCGAAATCCTGGTACCGCCCCACGCTCCCCACGATCTTGTCGATGGGCACCGTCTGTATGCCGCGCGCCAGCATGCCCCTCAGCTTGAGCTTGTCGCGCACCTCATCCCATGCCATCAGCTTCCGGCTATCACCGGACAGAACGCCCCACACCGAGCGCAGAAATTGCCTGGTGCGCGCGCGGTTGAAATCTATCTGGTCCTGCGCGTTGCCAACTCCCATAGCCTCAACTATAGCCCCCGACGGTTAACTGCCGCTTAAGCTCTCATCCAAAGCTGAACGGTCGGGATCAAGCCGGCGCGGCGCGCCGGCAGATCGTATCTGCTGATGCAACGGGATGTTGTCGATGTATCCCCGGCGATACGGACTGCCCTGCGGGATCAGGTTATGCTTGCGCATCATCTCGTCATAAGCCTGCGCCAGGTAGTGATCGGCTTCCTCCATCTGACCGTTGGCAGCCAGCGCCTGACTGTGCGCGAACAGGATCTCCTCGCTGAAGCATTCGACAATCTGCGTGAAGCCGAACTCGCGGTAGATGCTCACAGCCAGCGAGGACGACGCCAGAGCCTGTTCCAGATGAGCCTGCCTTTCCTCCGGCGCCAGACGCGGCGCCAGGGCCAGATGCGCGGCGGCGGATTTGCAGGCCGCCGCCATGCGATACTGCCGCGACACAAAACCTTCGGCGGCCAGCGACTCCACCTGTTGCGCGAGTTCAATCGCTTCGCGCAGGCTGCGCTCGTCACCGCGCTGAATCAGCAGGATGCATTTAACCAATCCCCAGCCGGCCCGCCCCAGCTCGGTGAAATCGCGTCGGGTAATGTCCCATGCCTGCGCCAGCGTCGCCTCGGCTTCATCGAGCCGGCCCTGCGCCACCTCGATCTGCGCCTTGCGCAGCAGCGGATACAGCACGCCGGTGACATCTTTCCACGCCTCAATCGCTTCGTTAATGAGCGCCAGGCCGCCCTCCAGGTCGCCCAGATACAGCGCGCGGATTTGCCCGCAAAACATGAGGGCGTGCCCTTCGACGTTTCGATCTCCCATCTCGCGGGCCAGTTGCAGGCGGGGCTGTTCGCATTCCGTCAACTGGCGGCTATAGTCGCCGGCGCGTTCGGCGCGCGCGCTGAGCGCCGCCAGCAAGCGCAGGTTGATCTCTTTGTCATCCAGTTGCTGACAGATTGGAATGGCCGCTTGCAGGTACTTCTCGTTGTGTTCCAGATCGTCGATGCCGCAGGCGAACGCCAGTCCCAGCAGCAGATGCGCCTGGTTGCGCAAATCGCCCAGCTCGCGCAGCAGGCCCAGCGCCTGCTCGCCGACTTCGCGCCAGCGCGGGTCGCGCAATTCGTAGTAGAGCGGCCCCAGTCGCATCAAACTATTGACCTCGCGCCGGCGGTCGCCCAGTTGCCGCGCCAGCGCCAGCGCTTCCTGCGCCATGCTCACGCCGGCCTGCGCCTCGGCATGGGTGGTGAAATCCGCCACCTCGGGTTGACACAACAAGGCGTCTACCCTCCAGGCGGGGTCGTCGCTCAACTGGCCGGCCAGTTGCAGCAGCTCGCGCGAATCGTTGCGGGCGGCCTGCACATTGCCGACCAGATACAACACCTCGCGCCGGCCACTGAGCACTTCAAACCGCTCGGCGCCGATGGCGCGCAAACGACGGTCTATGACCGCGCGGTCACGGACCGCGCGGTCACGGACCGCGCGGTCATGGACCGCGTCGTCGCTCAACCCATCCGCCATCTTGTCCAGAATCTCCAGCGCGCGGGTGTAATGCTGGATTGCTTCGGCATTGGCGTACACTTTGCGCGATTGCTCGGCAGCCTGCAACGAGTAGAACAACTCCTTGTCGGGCCGGTTGGCAAAGCGATAGTGCCAGGCAATCAGCCCGGCGCGATGCTCCAGGTCAGCCCCCCAGAAGCCGGCCTCCAGATATTCGGCAGCCTGCGTGTGGTGCGCGGCGCGCTGGGTCGCCAGCAGGCTGTCATACGCCACATCTCGAACGAGGCTGGAGGTGAAGGCGTACTCCATTCCCAGCGCCGGCGCGGCCCCGCGCTCCTGGATAAGCTGAGCGCGCTGCAGGGCGGTGAGGATGGCGGGCAACTGCGGGGCCATGCTCTCGCCAACGAGCGCTGCCAGCATGTTGCGCCAGAACACCGGCCCGATGACCGACGCGATCTGCAACACGCGCCGCTGCTCCGGGGCAAGTCGATCCATGCGCGCCGTCAACAGGCCCTGCAGGCTGTCCGGCAGGTCGAGCGAGGTCACGCTGCGCGTTTCACGCAGCCGGCCTGTCTCGTCGGGCGCCAGCGCCCCGCTGGCCGTCAGCGAATGAATCAGCTCCTTGATGAAATACGGATTCCCTTCGGCGCGCTGAATCACCAGTTCGCGCGTCGCAGGCGACAGCGCGCCGGGGCCGATCAACTCGTCGATCAATTGCCCGCTCTCCGCATCGGTCAGCGGCGGCAATTCGACGCGGGTCAGGCGGTGCGGATACTCGGTCTCGACGTGATGGCGGAAACTCCACACCGGCGACGTGCGGTCAGGACGAAATATCGTCAGCCAAAGGATGGGCGCGCCATCGCACAGCGGCAGACAGAAGCGCAACAGATCGATCGAACTGGGATCAGCCCAATGCAGATCAGAGAAGGCCACAACGACAGGCTGACGCTCGGCCAGCGCGGCCAGCCAACTCCGAATCGTTTGGAAGAGCTGGCGCTGCCACAGCTCGGCATCCATGCGCCGGGCCTGTGTTGCGTAAGGCTCCTCCAGCGGAAGCGACAGCAGCGACGCGAGGTAGGGATAGTGCTGGCCGGCCTGCTCGCCCCAGATGCGCTCGGCCTGCTGCCGCAGGAGCGCCGGCAGCGCGTCTGCTCCGAGGGCGGCGCCGTTGTGGGCGCCGGCTGACAGCGCAGAACCGCTTTGCGCCTCCAGCCAGCGACGCATCATGTCGCGCCACATGGAGAAGGGCCAGTCCTGGCTGTAAGAGCGGCAAAATCCATGCAACCACAGCGCCTGGCCGGCGCGCTCGCGCTGAGCAGTTGAACTGGCCGGGGCGCTCGCCTCTGCATCGTCGGCGAGGCCATCGGCGAGACATTCCGGCGCCAGCAGGCCCTGGTCGAACAGCCGCTGGCTGGCGCGCGACACGATGAATGATTTGCCGGCCCCTTTCTCGCCGGACACGAAACAAATGCCGCCCCTGCCCTTCAGCACATCTGCAATGCACCGCTCGACGGCTTCCAACTGCGTTGCGCGACTGACCATCGCGGCAGGCGTCTTCGGTTCTGCCAGCGCCCGGCCGGCGGCATCGGGCTGGTGCGCCAATGGCCGGTACGCAGCGATCGGCTCGCTGACGCCCTTCACCATGATCTCCCCAACGGACTTCCAGCTAAACCTGGGGGCGACCAGTTGATACGTGCTGTCGCTGACGAGCACCGTGCCCGGCTCGGCGGCGGTTTCCATGCGCGCTGCGACGGCAACTGCCTGGCCCATGGCGGTGTCTTCCTTGTGCTGCCGGCTGTCGCCGACAGTGGTCACAATCACTTCGCCGGTGTTCACGCCAACGCGCAGTTTCAAGTCGATGCCGTCGCTTTCGGCCAGACCCGCCGCGTAGGACTTGATCGCCTCCTGCATGGCCAGCGCAGCAAGCACAGCGCGTTCGGGATCGTCCTCGTGCGCAACTGAAGCGCCAAAAAACGCGACCAGTCCATCGCCGCGAAACTGGTTCACCTCTCCGCCAAAGCGATAGATCTCGGCTTCGAGAATCTGGAAGACATGATTCATGACCTCCACCCAGGCTTCGCTGCCAAGCTGTTCGAGCAGATGGGTGGAATCGCGCACATCGGCCAGGATGACGGTGGCAATGCGGCGTTGCCCTTCGAGCGGCCTGGTCTGGAACCCGGCCAGGGCAAAGGTCTCGCCAAAGGTCCTGGTGATGGGCGCAACTGGCGTGGGGGCAGCCGTGGCGCGCCTTGCCGCCAACGCCGCCAGGAAGCTATCGTCGGCGCCGGGCGGCTGTGGCATCCGGCGCGCTTTCAGGCCGGAGTGGACACCCCGGCCATTTCCCGGTTCGGCCGGCGTCTCGCTGGCGCCACCCGGAGCCAGGGCAACCGGTTCTTGCGCCTCCATGCGCTCCCACGGCCGGCCGGCCATTACTGCGTCATACACGGCCCCCTCGGTGAGTTGAGTGCCGCACATGCCGCAGAAGCGGTAGTCCAGCGGATTGGCAAAGCCACACATCGGGCAGATGTGCGCCAGGCGCGCGCCGCAACGTCCACAGTACTTCATGCCGGCTATGCCGTCATAGCCGCAGCTTGGGCATTTCATTTTTCGGATGTGTCCAATAGAGAAGCGCGCCGATGCCGGCGCGCTTCGTCTGTTTCTTCAGGCGAGATCGCCCCGCCAGAGGGTAAGCCTATCACATCGCTTCGAGCGCCAGGCGGAAGCGTTTAGCCAGTTCCTGCAGAATGAGCACCGCCATCTCGGCATCCTGGCGCACTTCGGCCAGAAAATCCCAGCGGCTGAGCACCAGGCAGCGCGTCGGCTCGACGGCGACCACCGACGCCGTGCGCGGCCCGTCGTCGAGCAGCGCCAACTCGCCGAAGAAATCGGTCGGGCCGAATTGATTGACGGTTACCCGCTCGCCGTCGCGCCGCTCGCGGACGGCCTCGGCTTTGCCCAGGGCGACGATGAACAACCCTTCGCCCCCCTGCCCCTGGATGACGATGGTCGCCCCGGCCGGGAATTCACGCTCGACCACGCGCTTTGCCAGCATTTCAATCTGACGATGGTTCAGATTCTGGAAAAGCGGCACGCGCCCCAGAAATTGAGCAATCTCTTTGACATTCGCCACGTTCATTTCTCCTGTTTCTGCAATCGGCCAATGTAAACGCCAAACGACGGCAGGGCCAGTTGCGACACATCATCACGACGGCCGGCTGCGCGCAGGTCTGCCCCATCGAACAGGCATTCTGCAACGTCAGCCGCGATCGGCGCATCGGCCAAATTGATGATTTGGACGCGGGGCGACATATTCAGAACAACCAGGCAGGTCTGGCGTGAATCGCGGCGCAAAAATGCCAGGTAGTCTTCAGCGTTTGGATGGAGGGGAACATACTCGCCGCCGAGCAGGGCAGGAGTCGCCCGTCGAACGCGCAGCAGGCGGCGGTAGAAGTTGAGCAGCGAGGCGGGATCGTCTTCCTGATCGGCCACGTTGACGCCGGCGGCATAGTTGGGATTGACCGGCAGCCAGGGGGCGACGCCGGCCGGGCTGAAGCCGGCATTGGGCGCGTTGGCCCATTGCAGCGGGGTGCGGCAGCGGTCGCGCGTCATGCGCGCCGCCATCGCCATAGCCTGCTCCGGGGGGATGCCGTCGCTCACCGCCAGCCGGTAGAGGTTGACCGCCTGGTTGTCGCGCAACTGGTCGAAGCGTTCGAGGATCAGGTCGGTCATGCCAATCTCTTCGCCGTTGTACAGCACAGGCGTTCCACGCAGGGTCAACACCAGGGCGGCCAGGACGCGCGCCCATCCATCGTTGTGCCGGCCGTCGCCAAAGGCGCTGATCAGGCGCGCCGAGTCGTGGTTGCCCAGCGTGTTGCACGGCCACGCGCCGGGCGGCAATTTGCTCAGGCGCTCGGCCTGATTGGCGCGCACCCACGCCGGCGTGATGCGGTCGGTGCGCATCAGCGGGAAGTTGAACACCAGATGCAGTTCGTCGTCGCCGTTGCCATAGTAGGCCGGGTCATCATCCTCGCCGATCAACACGCGATCGCCGGGGTATTCGTCCAGCACCGCGCGCAGGTCTCTCATCAACTCGTGGATGCCGGGCTGACCAACCTGACACTGAAACATGCGGGTGAATTCGGCCATGAGCGCCTGCTGTTCCTCCGGCGAGCGATTCTCGCGCCAGGCGCGCAGCATGTCCAACTGCGACAACTGCGCGGTCTGGGGTGGATAGGCCGGGTCTTCAAAGATGGTGCCGATGGCGTCGAGCCGAAAACCGTCCACGCCCATATCCAGCCAGAAGCGCACGGCCTGCCACATCGCTTGTTTGACGGCCGGGTTGTGCCAGTTCAGGTCCGGCTGTTCCTTGAAGAAGAAGTGATAGTAGTACTGGCCGGTGGCAGGGTCGAGTTCCCAGGCGGAGCCGCCGAAGGCTGAATACCAGTTGTTGGGCGGGCCGCCATCGGGGGCCGGATCGCGCCACACGTACCAGTCGCGCTTTGGATTGTCGCGGCTGGAGCGCGACTCGATGAACCAGGGATGCTCCTCCGAGGTGTGATTGAGCACCAGGTCGAGGATGACACGGATGCCGCGCCGGTGCGCGCCGTCGAGGAAACGGCGGAAGTCATCCGGCGTGCCGTATTCGGGCGCGACGCCGGTGTAATCCGACACATCGTAACCGCAATCGGCATTGGGCGATGGGAAGTGCGGCGACAACCACACAGCGTCGATGCCCAGCGACTGAAGGTAGTCGAGCCGGTCGATCATGCCGGGGAAATCGCCGATGCCGTCGCCGTTGCCATCAGCGAAACTGCGCGGGTAGATCTGGTAGAAGGCGGCCGTCTGCCACCACTTGAGATGGGTCATAGCGCCTCCAGAAGCGCGTAGAGGGAGGGAATGGCGATTTGAACGACCAGCGTCACGGCGAAGGTTCGCCACGAGCGCGGCTGGCCGGCGTAATGGCGGTGATACTCGCCGCTGAGAATGATGAAGGCAATGCCGGCCAGCGCGAAGACGATCAACAGGGCATTGCCAAACACCGCGCCGGCGCGCAGATCGGCGCCGGCGTTCAGCGCCAGCCGGGCGTACAGCAGAATGGACAACTGCCACAGCGCATATACATTCCACAGCGTCAGCGCCACTGTCACCAGCCACAGCAGGAAGACTGCGACCGACACAACGGGGTGTCGAGAAGGTGTCGCGCTCATTGATGCATTCGCTCCGGCGTTTCTGCGGCCGGCGCGGTCAAATGCCCGTCAACTGCAATTCCTCGGCCCGATGGCAGGACACCCAGTGATCCGGCTTCAGCTCGCGGAACTCGGGCGCCTGTTGCTTGCACAGGTCCACGGCGTAGCGACAGCGCGGATGGAAGTAGCAGCCGCTGGGCGGGTTGGACGGATCGGCCACGTCGCCCTGCATGATGATGCGCGAGGATCTGTATTTCGGGTCGGCCTTGGGCACCGATGACAGCAGGGCCTCGGTGTACGGATGCAGCGGATTCTGATACAGCGCTTCGGAAGAAGCCACTTCGACCACTTTGCCCACATACATGACCGCAACGCGATCAGAGATATGTTGCACGACGCTGAGGTCGTGCGCGACAAAGATGTAAGACAGGTTGAAGTCGCGCTGCAAGTCCTGCAGCAGGTTGAGCGTCTGGGCCTGGATCGACACGTCGAGCGCAGAAACCGGCTCGTCGCACAGCACCAGGCGCGGGTTCAGGGCAAGGGCGCGGGCAATGCCGATGCGCTGACGCTGCCCGCCGGAGAACTCGTGCGGATAGCGGCGCAAGTGGTCGGGCCGCAGGCCCACGCGCTGCAGGAGGTTGACGATGACCTCCTCGCTGTGCCGGGGATCGTACTTGCCGTGAATGACCATCGGCTCGGCGATGATGTCTGAAACAGACATGCGCGGGTTGAGCGGGTTGATCGGGTCCTGGAAGATCATGGCGATCTCTTCGCGGGTTTTGGTGATCTCATCGCGGTTGAGGCTGACCAGGTTGACCCGCCGGGGCCGGCCGTTCTCAGACAGGACGCGCGACTTGAACCAGATTTCGCCGGCGGTTGGCTCGTACAGGCGGATGATGCAGCGGCTGGCTGTGGTTTTGCCGCAGCCGCTTTCGCCCACCAGCCCCAGTGTCTCGCCTTCGCGCAGATACAGGCTGACATCATCCACCGCGCGCACATAGCCCACCGTGCGCCGGAGCAGGCCCTTCTGGATCGGGAAGTATTTCTTCAGATTTTTGACTTCCAGCAGGATGTTGTCGGTCTGCGAAGTCTCAGATGCCGGTGTCATCTCGTTCACTCCTCATAAAGCAGGCAGCGCGCCCAGTGATCCGGGCCGGCCTCGACCCAGCGCGGGATGGTCTGGTCGCACTTGCCGGGCATGAAGGCGGGGCAGCGCGGATGGAAGACGCAGCCGGTGGGCAGGCGCAGCGGATCGGGCACCATGCCTTCGATGGACGCCAGACGCTGGCCGGTCCTGGGGCCGAGTTTGGGCACGGACTGCAACAGCGCCTTTGTGTAGGGATGTTTGGGGTTGTAGAACAGATCGACCACTTTGGCGCGCTCGACCTGTTTGCCCATGTACATCACCACGATTTCATCGGCCATGCTGGCGATCACGCCCAGGTTGTGCGTGATGAACATGATGGCCATGTTGGCCGTCTGCTGCAACTCGCGCATGATGTCCAGAATCTGGGCCTCGATGGACACGTCGAGGGCGGTGGTTGGCTCGTCGGCGATGAGCATGGCCGGCTCGGTGGACAGGGCGATGGCGATCATGACGCGCTGGCGCTGGCCGCCGGACAACTGATGCGGATAACTGTCAACGCGCTGCTCCGGCCTGGGAATGCCGACGCGCCGCAGCATCTGCACGGCGATCTCGCGCGCTTCTTCGCGCGTGACGTGGCGGTATTGCATGATCTTGTCGGCCATCTGATCGCCGAGCGTCTTGATCGGCAACAGGCGATGCAGCGTGACGGCTTCGTTGATGTGCGTGCCGGCGGTGTAGACGGGCGTCAGCGAACTCATCGGCTCCTGGAAGATCATGGCGATCTCGCCGCCGCGAATCTGGCGGATGGTCTCGCCGTCGGGGTCGAGGGTGGTCAGATCGATGATATTCGTCTCGGCGGGGGCGGTCTGGTGGCCGGCCAGCCGGCGGCGACGGTGGTAAATAATGTTGCCGCCGGTGATTTTGCCCGGCCTGGGGATCATGCGCAGAATAGCGCGCGCCGTGACCGATTTGCCGCAGCCGCTTTCGCCGATGATGCCCATGGTCTGGCCGCGCTTGATGTCGAAGGTCAGGCCATCAACGGCTTTGACCACGCCGCCGCGAATGTTGAACTCGACCTTCAAATCGCGGACTTCGATGAGCGTTTCACGGCTGTCGGGGGCGGCGCCGGCCGGCGCTTCAGCCGTCGGGGTCGGGGAAGGATTCGTTTGCATGGTCATCTCCTAACGTCCGCTGTAGGGGTCGAGCGCGTCGCGCAGCCCGTCGCCCAGCAAGTTATAGGTCATCACAGTGAACAGGATCGGCGGCACTGTCCACAACAACCAGGGGGTGAAGCGAATGGCCCGCACCGTGGCCGCGTCCTGCAGCAGGGTGCCCCAACTGGTGAGCGGCGGCCGCAGACCGAGGCCAAGCCAGCTCAGCGCAGTCTCGGCCAGAATCATGCCGGGAATAGACAGGGTGGCGATCACGATGACATGACTCATCGTGCCCGGCAGCAGGTGACGGAACATGATGCGGCTGTCTTTTGCCCCAAAGCTCCTGGCGGCCAGCGCATACTCACGCTCGCGCAGCGAGAGCACCAGCCCGCGCACCTGGCGAGCCAGACCGCCCCAGCCCAGAAAAGCCAAGATGAGTGTCAACATGAAGTACACGCTGATGGGCGACCAAAAGGGCGGGATTGCCGCCGATAACGCCATGAAGAGCGGGATGTTGGGAAAGGCCGCTAGAAACTCGGTAAAGCGCTGCACAAACATATCGGTGGCGCCGCCGTAGTAGCCGGAGATCACGCCGAGCGTAGCGCCCAGAATCAGAGTCAGGAATTGTCCAATCAACCCAACCATCAAGGAGAGACGCCCACCGTACATGATGCGTGTGAAGAAGTCGCGCCCCAGCGCGTCGGAGCCCATGATGAACAAGCGCGCTTCGCGCTGGTCAGCGTCAATGCCGAATAGGTGAAGGTTGGCGGGAATGAATCCGAACAATAGGTACGGGTCGCCTTGAACAAACAACTTGACCGGATATTTGCGCTGCGGGTCCTCGACCCAAGTGCGCAGGCGTTTCACCTGATCGATCTTGCGATCCAGACCGTACACAAAGGGCGCTTGAAACTGTCCGTTCTGATCGACAAAGCGGATGGGGGTAGGCGGCGCTTCGACAAAATTGCTGCGGTTTTCCAGCGCATAAGGCGAGACGAACTCTGGAACAGCCACAAACAGGAAGTACAACGCAATCAGGAAAATGCCACCCAGCACGCCCAGCTTGTTTTTCTTGAAGCGATACCAGACCAGGCTCCAGTAGCTCTGGCTGAACTCTTTCTTTTTGCCCAGCGGCAGGGCGGAAGGCGCGGATGCAACTGCCATCGGTTACTCCTTCTCTCTGTTACGCAAGACGCGGACAGGGCACAGGGGGTGTTGCGTATTACGTATTGCGTATTGCGTGTTGCGTGTTGCGTATTGGGTGTTGCGTATTGGGTGTGGGGTTATTCGAGGCGAATGCGGGGGTCAACCCAGGCCAGCAACAGATCGGCGACGAGATTGCCCACCAGCAACATGATGGTGAGAAAGACGATGCAGGTGCCGGCCAGATACATGTCCAGCTTGCGCAGCGAATCCACAAACACCGGCCCGATGGTCGGCAGGTTGAGCACAATCGCCACGAGCGACGAGCCGACGATGATGCTGGGGAACACATCAGAGCCGAGAATCGTGATGAGCGGGTTGATGGCGATGCGGACGGCGTGCTTCCAGGTCACGGTGCGATTCTTCAGGCCGCGCGCGCGGGCGGCTTCGACGAAGGGCTGACCCAGCGTGTCGAGCAGGTTGCCGCGCATGATGCGCACCAAACCGCCGATGCCGGTGACGGCGCTGATGAGCGCCGGAATCCACAAGTGCCCCAGCAAATCCATGACCTTTGCGAAGCTCCAGGGGGCGTCCTGAAACTGCGGCGAAAACAGGCCGGTCACTTCCAGGTTGAAGACGATGATGGCGAAGTACATGATGATCAGCGCCAGCAGGAAGCCGGGCATGCCCAGGCCGATGAAGCTGACCACCGAGATGATCTGGTCGCCGGGAGAATATTGTTTGACCGCCGAGTACACACCGAGCGGAATCGCCAGCGCCCAGGTCAGCACCGTGGTGGCGATGGCAAGAATCACCGTGTAGCCCAGCCGGGCGCCGAGTATTTCGCTGACAGGGCGCTCGAACTCAAAGGATTCGCCGAAGTCGCCGCGCAGGAAATTGCCGGCCCAGTTGAAGTAACGCTCCAGGAAAGGCTTGTCCAGCCCGTAGCGCGCACGCAGCATCTCAACTTGCTGTTCGGCGCTGCGGTCGCCTCTGGCGCGCAGTTGCTGAACCCTCTGCGTCAGGTAGTCGCCGGGCGGCAACTCAATGATCACAAAGCTGACAAAGGACACCAGCACAACCATGATCAATGCGTAGCCGACGCGGCGAATGAGGTAGTTCACCATCTGCGTTTCTCCTTATTAACACATCCCTGCTTGGTAAGGGATTGGCTCTCCTGCAGCTTCCAGGCGTGCGGAAGAGTTGTAGCACGAACTTATAACAAGACGAGAGCACCCTGGCTATAAATCGCAAGTGGCGGATGGTTGGTGATCTGATCCAATCCATCCGCCACTCGCGCGCAGCGGGGTATTAGCCGGTTAATCGAGGTAGGGTGGGGTGTTCAGTCATGCCCCGCGCATCTTCTCTCTATCGCTCAGCGCGAGGCACTATTTGTCCATCCACCACGTCGCGGCGATCTGGTTACCAGGTGTCGCCGGCGCCCACGGGCCGACCACGCCATAGTCCAGAATGTTGCGCATGTAGTTCTTGACGATAACGGGCATAGGCTGGTCGCCGGCTACGCCGATGACAAATGGCCCTTCCTCCGCAATCAGGTCGATGGCCTCCCAGACCACACGGTGGCGATCCTCAACACTCCTGGTCGCCAGGCCTTTCTCGAACAGCGCTTGCAGCTTGGCTGCCGGGCTGTCGGGTTCGGGTTGTATGCCGCACGAGTACGGCTGGCCCTCAACAAGCCTGCACTTGTCTTTACCCTCCTCATACCACCGCCCCGCCAGCGGGAACATGTAGCGGTTGACGAGCGGGAAGATCCAATCCGGATACGTCCAGATATCAATCTCAGAGATGTGCGCCGCTTTCAACATGTATTGGCCTTCGGCAACTCGCGTGCCTTCTTCGGGCTGGCCCTCCATGTTGTTCACACGCACCTTGATGCCCAGATTCTTCTCCCACTGCGCCTTGGCCTCCGCTGCGGCATCCACTTGCACTTTCAGGCTGCCGCCCCAGGCGGTCACGTCAAGCACTAGCTCAAACGGTTTGCCGCCAGGCAGGGTGCGGAAGCCATCAGCGCCTTTCTGCATGCCGATCTCGTCAAGCAACTTGTTGGCTGTCTCGGCGTCGAAGTCGGCGTAGGAGCTGGCCCACTTCTGGTACGCCTCTTGGCCCTGCGGGCCGGCGAAGTGCCATGACTGTGGGCTGATGGTCGCGCCCTTGGCCTCGCCGATGCCGCCCCATGCTACGTCAATGATGCGCTCGCGATCCAAGCCCAAGGATAGCGCCTGGCGGAAGCGCTTGTCGCGCAGCAGCGCACGAATTTCCGCTGCCATCTCCGGCGTGTCGTCCGGGTAGTTCTTGCCGCCCTCGACGTAGTCCTGGTTGACCATATAGCCCGGCCAGGCGCCGGCGCCATTCATATAGTTCTCCAGGAAGCGATAGTTATTGGCCTGCGCTCTCTCGCGCAGCAACGGAATTTCATTCGGTCCGCCGCAAACACGGAACGCTGTGTCATAGCGGCCCTGCGCGCAGTTGAGGATGCGCACCTGCTCATCTGACACAATCTCTACGGCGATCGCGTCGATGTACGGCAACTGGTTGCCCTCTTCATCCACGCGCCAGTAGTACGGGTTGCGGGTGAACTTGTAGTTCTGGCCGTCAGTAGACAATTCGGTCAAGCACCAGGCGAACAGGCAAGGATACCCCGGCGTCTGCCACCACTGGTCGGCCTTCTGTAGATCGTCATAGGTCTTGTCCGAGGCGTACTTGGGGTGGAACTGCTTCAGATAATGGGCTGGCTTCATCATGGAGTTGGCGAACTCCCAGTAGCCCTGCGCCATGTAGAACGGGTTGACCCACATGGCCTTGTCCGACTTCCAGATCAGAGTGAAGTCGTCGGGGAACTCCATGTCGATCAACGACCCATCCGACTTGCGCAACCAGGCCGGTCGCGCGACGCTGCCTTTGTAGTCCTCATCCTTGACCATGTCCTCCCACCAGAACTTCCAGTCGGCCGTGGTGTAAGGCTGGCCGTCGGACCACTTCAGGCCCTTGCGCAGTTTGAGCGTGAAGGTCTTGCCGTCTTCAGACCATTCATAGCTCTCGGCAAGGCCCGGCTCGTAACCGGTGAGATCGGCTTTCCACTTAATCGGCGCTTCTACAGCGAAGTAAAGCAGCACATTGCCGACACCCGGCCACCAGCTCGCTGTCTGGATCGTGCCGCCGTACTTGCCGATCGCCTCTCGCACTGGGGTTACGACCGGATCGGCTGGCAAACGCTCATCGACCGGGGGCAACTGACCATTCTTAACGAGCTCAGCCAGGTCAGGGGCCTCGTTATATTTAGATGGGGTAGTTGCCGGCACCGGCGGCTCTGTCGGAGCAACCATCGCAGGAGTCGGAGTGGGCGGTGCCGGCGCTGCTGTGGGCGATTCAGGGGCAGGCGCGGGGCCGCCGCAACCTGCTGCCAGCAAGGCTGCGCTGACGAGCAGGCCAATTCGTATCTTCGCATTCCTCATGATTCTTTCTTCCTCCTTTACTCATTTACTCATTCATAGGTGTTCCTGAGTATGAGAAACCACTTTGGATTTTCCTACCCCTGCGCACCAGCATGGCGCGCCGAGCAGGAAACCGATCACAAGAGACAGTTGCAGATATCGCTGGTTGGTTCACCTCCTGAAGCAATAAAAAATATTGGGGGCGCTCATGTTCCAATTGGGAGGCGTCAAGACCGACTGATTTGCGGTCGTTTGTCTTGCGTGTGGAGTGGTCGCCGCATTTGCAAAACACATACCGGGCTGGCAATGCCGCAAACAGCCATCTGCCTCAGCTTGGAAGAGCATGACCGACCTGATTATAGCGCTGGCTCAGAGATCACACCAGACGCACGGCAGGCGCGCCTCTGCGTCTAAACCTTTGTCATTGCAGGAGGCAGCGCTGTAATCGTTTACATCGGGAGTGTAAACAATTACATGGCGTCTGTCAAGCGCGACAGCGACCATGCGACCATGCGACATTTCGCGTTGCGCCTGGCGTCCTCCGGGTGATAAGATTTAACACGAGCATCCGTGGTTGACTCTTCCAATCTCGATACCCTGACCGGTCTGATTGCCAGCGCATTCGGCGTTGATCGGGCTTCTGTGCGACTCACCCCCATCCCCACCGGCAAGCACAACCGCTCGCACTACGTCGAAAGCGCCGCCGGCTCTCATGTGCTGCGCGTCGCCCCGCCCGACGACGCCGGCTTCCTCTTCTACGAAGCGCGCATGATGCGCCAGGAGCCGGCGCTGCATGCGCTCATCCGCCGGCGCCTGCCCATTCCCGTCGCCGACGTGGTTCATCATGACTTCACCCGCGCGCGCTTCGACCGCGACTATCTCATCATGACCGCGCTGCCCGGCATCCCGCTCAGCGCCGCAACCAATCTGACCCGGGCCCGGCTGGATCGCGCACTGCGCCAGACCGGCGAGTGCCTGCGCCAATTGCATTCGCTAACCGCCGAGGACTGCCTGGGCCGGCCCATGCACGGCTACATCGGCGCGCATCAGCCCATGACGCCGCAGCCCACCTGGTGGGAGGCGTTCCGCGTCATGTGGCACAAGCTGCTGGATGATGTGGTGGCCTGCGAATCCTACTCGCCGGAGGAAGCCCAGGCCATGCGCGATCTGCTCGATTACTACCGGCGCTATTTCGACCGGCCTGTAACCCCGCGCCTGCTGCACATGGATGTGTGGGGCCAGAACATCCTGGTGGATGACGCCGGCAACGTCACCGGCCTGGTGGACTTCGACCGCGCGCTGTGGGGCGATGTGGAGATCGAGTTTGCCGTGCTCGATTACTGCGGCATCAGCGAGCCGGCCTTCTGGCAGGGCTACGGCGCCGCGCGCGATACATCCACTGCCGCAGCGGTGCGCCGGCAGTTCTATCTGCTCTACGAAGTGCAGAAATACATGCCCATCGAAGTGTGGCGGCGCAACAACCCCGCCGCCGCGCAGCGTTACAAGCGACAATGTCTGGCGCTGGCGGCGCAATTGTTGCCGTCCGGCGCCTTGTCCGCAAACTGATGCGCCCCGGACGCAAAGACTCAAAGCCAACGCAGCGCAGTCAGGGGTGCGCGTAGTTCTCAGCCCGGATTCTTTGAGTCTTCGTGGTTCGATTCCTGAGAGCGAACCACACAGAAACCAGGAACACAAAGCGGCATCGGAATAGACCCGTGCGCTACAGCAACTGTAGCAGCCGCGCCGTCACCAGATCGACCTCCGTGTCGCTCAGCGTCATGGGGTTGAGAAAGATGCCGCGTTCGCCGGCAGCGGCCACCGAAATCGCCGGCGTGCCGGCCATAAGCGCCTGCATCAGCCCATCCCGCGTCAATCGCGCGCCGTCTTCCAGAATCACCTCGCAGCGCGGCAACGGCTGGCCGGCTTCGTTGGGAAACGAGCGTTGCGCCCGTACGCCGGCCAATCGATTCAGCGTCTGACACCAGCCGGCCACCACCCTCTCGTCGCGCTGGCAGCGCGCCTCGTGATCGAGCGACAGATAGCGCCTGACCGCCGCCAGCAGGCCAACCATCTCTTCCTTGCCCACCTTCATCGGCCGGCCAATCCCGGCGTTGGGATTGCCGATCGGGCGCATGGCCTCGATCAGCCACTGCTGCCCGACGATCAACCCGCTGGCCTGCGGCCCGCGCAGGTCCTTGCCGCCGCTGAAAATGGCGCACGCCGCGCCCATCTGCGTGAAGCGCCACAGGTTCTCCACTGGTGGCAATTGCGCTGCCGCGTCCACGATCACCGGCACGCCGCGCGCCGCGCACAGCTCAATCACCTGCGCCAATGGCAGATCGCCGCGCCCGGTCATCGCGCCCTGAAACCACACAAACATGCCCGTGCGATCGGTGATCGCTGTTTCCAGATCGGCCGGCGCGCACGTCGCGCCATCGCCGACCTCAATGATCTTCACGCCCGCGTTGCGGATGGCGTGGTCGTAGCGGTTGCGGTGCGCCTTGAACACCAGCGCCTCGTTCTTCATGCCGGTTGTGTCGGGCAGCCGGGCGATGCGTTCGCGCTCGCCGCGCGTGACGCACGCCGCGACAGCCAGCACAATGCCGGCTGCCGCGCCGGTCGCCACATAGGCTGCTTCGTTGCGGGTCAGCTCGGCCAGCTTTGCGCCCACGCGCATTTGCAGGTCATCCAGATCGATGAACCAGCCCGCCGCGTCCTGCATGGCGGCGATAACTTCCGGCGGCATGATGCTGCCGCCCAGCCGCGTCAATGTGGCGTGCGCGTTGATGACCTGCTTCACGCCCAACTCATCGTAGATGCTCATGATTCACTTTCCCTTGCCGCAGACAGGTGAAGCTTTGTGGTTCATTCTCTTACGGCAGGCGCCAATATTCGGCCGGCGCGTCCGTCCAGTGCGGCATGCTCAGCCCGCCGGGGTCGAACACGATCTGGCCGGCGCGCACAGTCAGGGCGCACTCCAGCTTCTTGTCGCCAATGATCTTCGCGCGCCCGCAATCGACAAAGCCGAACTGCCCCTCGCGCAGCGTGAACACGGCCACATCCGCGCACGCGCCGGCGCTCAGATGCCCCAGCTCGGGGTGGCCGATCTCGCTGGCCGGATTGATTGTGGACATCCGAATGACCTCCGGCAAAGAGACGCCCAGATTGAGGATTTTGCTCATGGTGGTTTGCATGTCGATCACCGACCCGTTCATGTTGCGTATATGCAGGTCGGTGCTGATCGAGTCCGGCGCAAATCCCTGCGCAATGGCGGGCGCCGCATTGCGGAACCAGAAGCTGGCCGCGCCGTGTCCCAGATCGAAGACAATGCCGCGCTCGCGCGCCTTGAACAGATAGTCATATACCCGGCCCTGCGCATCGATGATCGGGAACTGCTGCGCGAAGACATGTGTGTGGATGTCGCCCGGCCGCATCTTCTTCAATAACAGATCGGGATAGGTGCGCTCCGGGCGCGGCCAGAAATCGACCATCACCGGCTTGCCGCACAATTCACCAGCCTTCACCGCCTGATCGACGCAGGCCCACGGCGTGTGCAGTTCGTCCCAGGGCTTGTGTGTCCAGTAGTGCGCCGCCTTGACGCCCACGCAAATGTCCGGGTAGGCCAGCACAGTCGAGGCAGCCAGCTCGGCGTCGAAGTTGCGCGGATCCTGCTCGAAGTCGCCGATCATGCCCTGGTCGACGATGTTGACGTAGGCGAAGATGCGCGTTTTGGCGCGGTCGATGACGGTGTGTTTGAAATGGCGCAGGTGGCGCGCGCCGGCCGTGCCGGTGTCCACCATCGTGGTTGCGCCGCTGCGGAAAGAGTGCGCATCGGCGAGCACGCTTAAGCCTTCAGGTTCGCCTTCCGGCGCGCGGGTGTGATACACATGCGCGTGCATGTCGAGGATGCCGGGGGTGACGATGTGGCCCGATACATCCACGACTCTAGCTGCGCGCGCCGGGTCAATGTCGGGGGCAACGGCTGCGATGGTGTCGCCGGCGATCGCCACATCGCGCGTGCCATCGATGCCATTCTTCGGATCGATGACGCGGCCGCCTTTTAACAACAACGAATACGGTTTGTCAGAGGGTTGGGGTTGAGATTGGGACATGGAATTTCATCTCGCCGGCACACTCAGCCGCCGGCGCCGCCTGTTGTGGTCAGCCGGATTATAGGCCGGCACCCCCCGCTGAATCCCCAATCGCCAATCGTCACTCCTCAATCGTCAATCGTCAATCCTCAATCCTCAATCGTCAATCGTCAATTGAATTGACAATCCCCCCTCGCCAATTGACAATCGCGCCATGTTGCTTGTATTCATCCCCCATCCCGCCCTCGACAAGACGGTGGTTTTGCCGCATTTCGAGGTGGGCCGCACGTTTCGCACAACCGACATGCGCCAGCAGGCCGGCGGCAAGGGCTACAACTTTGCGCGCGCCCTGCGCTGTCTGGGCGGTCAATGTGTGGTCGCCGGCCCGCTGGCCGGCCACATCGGCCACATGGTGCGCGACCTGGCCGAAGCAGAGGGCATTGCCAGTGACCCCGTGTGGATAGCCGGCCAGACCCGTGTGTGTCTCGACATCGTGGACGCCGGCAACGGCGTCATCACCGAAGTGTACGAGAACGGCCCGCGCATCGACGCAGACGACTGGGCCCGCATCGCGGCGCATGTGGCGCAGGCGGCCTTGCGTTGCTGCAACGCGCGCGCCAGCGCCCTGGCGGTGTGCGGCGGCTTTCTGCCCGGCGCTCCGCCGCACGCCTTGCGCGACATCGTGGCCGCCGCGCATACGGCCGGCATCCCAGCCTGGCTCGACACCTACGGGCCGCAACTGGCCGGCGCGCTGGCGTTGAACCCCGAACTGGTCAAGATCAACCAGCACGAGGCCGCCGATCTGGTCGAGCACGCAGCGGACACGCCGGCCGATGCGTTGCGCGCTGCGCAGACGTTGCAGCAACGCGGCGCGCAGGCCGTGATCATCACGCTGGGCAAGCTCGGCGCGGTCGGCGTCGGTGCCCAGGGTCAGACGGTCGGCTGGGCCGCGCCCAACACAGGCGGCATGTTTCCGGTGGGCAGCGGCGATTCATTGTTCGCCGGCCTGGCCTGGGGATTGGAGCAGGGCTGGCCGTTGCGCGACGCGCTACGTCTGGGCATTGCAGCCGGCGCAGCCAACACCTTGCAGCCCGGCGCAGCCTTGTTCGAGCGCGCCCAGGTCGAGGCACTGCTGGCGCGCATTCAGCCGCTCTCAGTCTGAGGCCAGCAGCCGCTCGACCCGTTGTGTCAGCACAGATTTGGGCGCCGCGCCCACGATGCGATCGGCCTCGCGCCCGCGCTTGAAGAGGATGAGGGTGGGAATACCCATGATGCTGAGCCGGCCGGCCCAGCGCGAGTTTTCGTCGGTGTTCACTTTGGCCACACGCAAGCGCCCGGCGTACTCGCGCGCGATCTCCTCGACCATCGGCGACACGGTGCGACACGGGCCGCACCACGGCGCCCAGAAGTCCACCAGCACCGGCAGGGGCGACTGCAACACGCGCGTCTCGAACGTGTCGTCGGTGACAACGATCACGCCGCTATCGCCGCCGCCTGTCGCGTCGCGCGCCGGCTCCTTTTTTAACAATCCACTGGGGCCGCTGACAGGGCCGGGTTCGGGGCCGCGTTCGAGCAGGTATTCCAGATGCGCGCGCACGGCTTCGATGTTGACTGCGCCTTCGATGCGCGCGCGCTCGCGGCCGGCGCGCCAGAACACCAGCGTCGGCACGCGCGTCACGCGATAGCGTTCCATCAGCGCGCCGTCTTTGACGTTCTCGACCCGCACGATCAACGCCTGCCCGACGTAAGCGCGCGCCAACTCTTCGAGCGTTGGAATCATAGCCCGGCAGTGTTCGCAGTCTGGCGTCTCGAACACCAGCAGCATGGGCAGGCCGGCCTTCAACACGCGCTCCAGATTCTGGGCGCTGGTTTTCACCGGGACATCGAAAACGGCAAGCACGGTTCTCTCCTGATTGGCGCGCCCGGCGCGCAGGCGACTGGCATCCGCAATGCCGGGCCGGGCAATTTGCACAGCGTGTTTCTAACGGTTGAGCGTCCTGGTCGCTAGTGACATTCGGCCTGTTTTTGGGGCGAGGGGTCGCGCCCGGCTGCGCGGGCAGCCGGGCGTGTATCATCGTTGATATGGCTGTGGATTTGTTCGACAACGCGTCGGCAGAACGCGCCAAACGCGAGGCGCCGCTGGCCGACCGCATGCGCCCGCGCACGCTGGATGAGTTTGTCGGCCAGGAGCACATCGTCGGGCCGGGCAAACTGCTGCGCCGCGCCATCGAATCCGACCGGCTGTTCTCGTCCATCATCTTCTGGGGGCCGCCGGGCACTGGCAAAACGACGCTGGCGCGCATCATCTCCAATCGCACACAGAGCCACTTCGAGACGCTCAACGCCGTGATGGCCGGCGTGGCCGACATCCGCCGCGTGGTGGCCGAGGCGCGCGAGCGCCGCAAGCTGTATCGCCGGCGCACCATCCTGCTGGTCGATGAAATCCACCGCTTTAACAAAGCGCAACAAGATGCGTTGCTGCCGCACGTCGAGGACGGCACCATCATCCTGATCGGCGCAACCACCGAGAACCCCTACTTCGAGGTGAACAGCGCGCTCATCTCGCGCTCACGGCTGTTCCAGCTCAACGTGTTGACCGACGCGCACGTGCAGGCGTTGATGCGGCGCGCGCTGGCCGACACCGAGCGCGGCTATGGCACGCGCCAGATTGCGATCGACGAAGACGCGCTGGCGCATCTGGCGCGGGTAGCCGGCGGCGACGCCCGCAACGCCCTAAACGCGCTCGAACTGGCCGTCGAGTCCACCCAGCCCGGCCCGGATGGTGTGGTGCGCATCGATCTGGCGGTGGCGCAGGACAGCATCCAGCGCCGCGCGATCCTGTACGACAAGGAAGGCGACGCGCACTACGACACGATCAGCGCCTTTATTAAAAGTGTGCGCGGCAGTGACCCGGACGCCGCGCTGTACTGGCTGGCCAAGATGATTTACGCCGGCGAAGACCCGCGCTTTATCATGCGCCGGCTGCTCATTCTGGCCGGCGAGGATATCGGCCTGGCCGAGCCGATGGGGCTGGTGGTGGCTGCGGCTGCCTCACAGGCGCTGGACTGGGTGGGCATGCCGGAGGGCATCTTTCCGCTGGTCGAGGCGACGTTGTTTCTCGCCACCGCGCCCAAGTCCAACACCGCCACGCATTATTTCAACGCCCGCGCGCAGATCGAACGAGAAGGCGCCGGCGACGTGCCCGATCATTTGAAAGACGCCAACCGCGACGCAAAGGGGCTGGGCCACGGCAAAGGCTATGTGTATCCGCACGCTTTCGACGAACACTGGGCGCCGCAGAACTATCTGCCGCGCGAGATTGCCGGCATGACGTTCTACACGCCCAGCGGGGTTGGCTATGAGGGGACGGTGGCCGAGCGGCTGGAACGCTGGCGGGACGCGCAACGCCGGGCGCTGGGTATCGAGGGGCGCGCCGGGCCGCGCCTCAGCCACGCCGAAGTGGAGCGCATGAAGCGCGAGCGGTAAAGGCCGAATCGCGCCCCCACCTCACGGCGTCCAGCCGGCCACCTGCGCCATCAGCACCCAGAACGCTTTGGCCAGGCGCACCTTGCCCATGCTGTTCAGGTGGCCGGCGTTCATTTCCGTGGTGTAGTTCGGGCAGATGGCCGGGTAGTCGAGTTTATCGTCTGGGAAGTTCTCGCATTTGGTGGGATTGTTCGGCTCGCAATAGCGCGCGCCGTCGCGGTTGTCGAAGCACGGCCTGCCGGCCGGATCGCGCGCTTCGATGTCCGCCACATCGAACAGAATCCTGTTGTTGGCCCGCGCATAGGCGCGCATCTGGTTGTTGAAGTCGGTCGACTCGGCCGTGCCCACGCCGCGCGACAGGCTGGTCGTCCACAGGATGAATTGCCTGCCGGGATAGCGGGCGGCGAACGCCTCGTAGTCGTAGATGTCGTTGACGGCTTTGTTGTTGGCAAAAAAGCCCGCTGACTTGCTTGCGATGGTCGAGCCGGCGCCCACCTCGCCGTAACTGAACTGGAACGACAATACATCGTACTGAGCGGCAACCGGCCCGGCCTGCGCGATGAAGCAGGACACCAGTTCGTACCACGCGCTGCATCCGCGCTCCGGCCACCATTGATAGCGCCACCTGCTGCGGTCGTATTTGAGGTTGGCCACCAGGCCGGTCGATTGGCCGGTGACCGGATCGGGCCGCTTGCAGCCGATCGGCGCGGCGCTGGCCGACGGGTATTGCAGGCAATCCAGACCGCTATCGATGTTTGCCCCTACTGACTTGTCAAAGTAGATCATGCGCAGTTCCCGCGCCGCCCGGATATAGCGATCAGGGATGTGGTCGAACAGGGCGATGGATGTGTGGTCGACGAGGATGGGCCGGCTTTGCGCAGGGGTCGGCGCGGGCAGCCGCCCCGCATCGCGCGCGTCTGCGCTGGTTTCAAGAGGCGTCGCCATCACGGTCAGCGCCAGAATGCCGATCAATGCCAATCCAATCACTCGCTTCATCATGCCACCTCAGCGCAGGCAATAATCCCACATTCTGGCAGGGGAAGCGCGTCGGTCTGGGTGGCAGAGCAAGCCCGGCGGCCTGCCCTGCTTTTGCCGGCCAGTGCTCTCGTCGCCGCGCAACTCAAGCTGCGCCGGCCTACAACACGCCCCCCAGCATCCACGGATTGAACTCGGCTTCGCCCACGTCCTGCGCCTCGCTTTTGGTTTGCCGTCCCGAAGCCACCGCGATCATCAATTCGAACAGGTCGTCTGCCACGCGCTGCATCGGCTCGCCATCCAGAATGCGGCCGGCGTTCACATCCATGTCCTCCTCCATGCGCCGGTACAGGTCGGAGTTGCTGGCGACCTTGATGCTGGGCGCCGGCTTGAACCCGAACACCGAGCCGCGCCCGGTGGTGAACACAACCAGATTGCACCCGCCGGCCACCTGCCCGGTGACCGCCACAGGATCATAGCCGGGCGAATCCATGAAACTAAACCCGCGCGCCGTCACCGGCGCCGCGTAGTCGAACACATCCACCAGCGGCGCGCTGCCGGCTTTGGCGATCGCGCCGAGCGACTTCTCGTAGATCGTCGTCAGCCCGCCGGCCTTGTTGCCGGGGCTGGGGTTGTTGTCGATCTCCAGATTCAGCCGCGCGGCGTGGGCCTCCCACCAGCGCACCTTTTCCATCAACTTGCCGGCCACTTCGGCGCTGACGGCGCGCCGCGCCAGCAAATGCTCTGCGCCGTAAATCTCCGGCGTCTCGGCCAGCACCACACTGCCGCCGTGCTGAACCAGTCGGTCGGCAGCCAGGCCAAGCGCCGGGTTGGCGGTCACGCCGCTCCAGCCATCGCTGCCGCCACACTGCAAGGCCACCATCAACTCCGAGACCGGCTGCGGCGAGCGGGGCGTTGCATTGACCACGGGCAACAGCGTCTCGACGGCGGCAATGCCGGCCTGCACGGTCCTGCGGATGCCGCCTTCTTCCTGGATAGTCAGCAGGACAGGCGCGCGGCTTTCTCCCCGCGTGTCCAGAGCGTGATTGCGGATCAGGTCGGCCATCTGGTTGGCTTCACAGCCGAGGCCGACCAGCACACAGGCCGCGACGTTGGGGTGACGCGCCATGCCGGCCAGCACGCGCTGCAACAACACGTAATCGGCCCCGCCTGCGCGCGTGGCGCAGCCGGCGTGATGCGCCAGCGCGATGACACCATCGACGTTGGGATAGCCGGCCAGTCGCTCGCGGGTGAAATGATGCGCGATTTGTCGGACGGTGTGGGCCGAGCAGTTGACTGTGCTGATGACGGCGATCATGTTGCGCGTGCCGGCGCGGCCGTCGGGCCGGCGATAGCCCATAAACAGCCGGCGCTCTGTTTCGGGGACGTAAGCCGGCGGGCGAGCGTCTGCGCCCCATTCATTTGGCCGTTCAAACTCATGAACGCCGAGATTGTGGGTGTGAACGTGTTCGCCCGGCGCGATATCGACGCTGGCCGCGCCGATGATCTGACCATAGCGCCGGATCGCCTGTCCAGCCGGAATGGCGCGCAGGGCGAATTTGTGGCCGGAGGGAATCGTCTGCGCGATCGTGATCGTTTGCGCGTCCGAGAGTCGCAGGGTCTGGCCGGGGGCAAGGGTAGTCCTGGCAATGGCCGCGTTATCGTCGGGGTGAAGGCGGATGGCGGCGCGGTCGAATGGAATTCCGCTCTCGCCGGGTGGCGGGATGAGAGTCAGGTTGTGAGTTGGCATAGGCGCCTGTTTGTCGCCGTCCGGGCAATGGGGCAGGCGTTCCTATTGTACGTGTTGTACGTGGGCCAGCGATGCTTCGCTGCGCTCAGCATGACAGGGGCAAGTGCCCCCGCAGGTTGAGAACCTCGATGCTATAATCCTCGCGCCGCCTTGCGCCATCACTCTGCACCGGATGGCGGCAGGTGACGCGCCCATATCAACATCTGCCATTGTTTGCTTCGCCTGTCGAAGCCCCGGCCGGCATCCAGCGCACTCACAGCAGCATCCTGGTTTTGGGCCGGCTGCCAGAAGGCGGTGTTTGAAGATGTTGGCTCAGGCCAGCGGCCGCCCCTGTTCGCAAAACGGAGGACGAGAGCAATGACGATTCGCATTTTGATCGCCGACGATCACATGGTTGTGCGCCAGGGTTTGCGCATGTTCCTGTCGCTCGACCCGGACCTGGAGATCGTTGGCGAAGCCGCCGATGGCGCCGAAGCGGTCAAAAAGGCCCACGAGTTGAAGCCCGATGTCGTGCTGATGGACTTGCTCATGCCGGTCATGGATGGCATTAGCGCGATCGGGGCGATCCGGCGGGAGTTGCCCGACACCGAGGTGCTCGCGCTGACCAGTGTGCTGGAAGATGCGTTGGTGATTGGCGCGGTGAAGGCCGGCGCCATTGGCTACATGCTCAAGGACACCCACGCCGATGAGTTGTGCCGCGCCATCAAGGCTGCCGCCGCCGGCCAGGTGCAACTTTCGCCCAGAGCTGCCGCGCGGCTGATGCGCGAGGTGCGCGTGCCCGACAGCCCGGAGACGCTTACCGAGCGCGAAACCGAAGTGCTGCGCCTGCTGGCGCAGGGCCAGTCGAACAAAGAGATCGCCTCCACGTTGACCATCGGCGAAAAGACCGTCAAGACGCACGTCAGCAACATTCTGTCCAAGCTGGGCGTGCAAAGCCGGACGCAAGCAGCGTTGTACGCGGTTCGCATCGGGCTGGTCAGCGCCGGCGCGGTCAATGCGTGACTTCGGACCGTGACGGCCCGGGCGCTGCGCCGACGGGCGTCTGTCTGCGTGTCATGCCACTCCATCGCCTCCCCCGGCTTCTGGCGCTGTTCGAGAGCAGCCTGGTTCGCGTATCGATTGCCGTGCTGCTCGTTCTGGCCGGCTACGCCGTGCTGTTCGTTTTCTTCTCTCGTGGCTATGCCGACCGCACGGTGGAGTTTCGGCGCCAGGAGTTGAAACGGCTGGCGCAGATCGCGTTGAGCGTGGTCGAGCCGGCGCGCCAGCAACAGCGCGCCGGCCAGATTTCCCCGGAGCAGGCGCGCATGATCGGGCGCGACCTGATCCGACGGATGTCCTACACCGACGAAGCCGGCAGCAACTATCTTTTCATGGGTAGTTACGACGGCGAAGTGTGGCTGCTGCCGTACAGCCCGCCGCGCGAGGGCGCCAATGAATTCGATCTGGTGGACGCCAGCGGTAAGAACATTACCCGGGAGCTGATTCGCGCGGCCACAAGCGCGTCTGGCGAGGGATATGTGGAGTATGACTACCCGCCGCCGGGCAGCGCCATCCCGCAGCGCAAGATCTCATACGTGGTCGGCATCCCGGAATGGGATAGTTATATCGGCACGGGCATGTACCTGGGCGACATCGAGGCGCGCACCCGGAACTATTTTCTGAACGCGCTGGTGCTCACACTTGGATTGACGGTGCTGATCTTCCTTGCCATCTTCATGACCCTGCTGCCAACCGCCCGCTCGTACACCACATTACTGCGGTTGTTCGAGCATATCAGCCGCAACCCGGATGATGTGCCGGCAGTGCCGGTCGATCAATTCAGCGCCGGCACCGAGGGGTGGCGGCTGTTGACCGGCTTCCAAACCATGCTCGAACGCATCAAGGTCAACCGCCAGAAACTCCAGGAGAGCGAGCGGCAACTGGAGCGGCGCGTCTCCGAGCGCACCCGCGAACTGTCCAATCTGCTGCAAGTCTCGCACGATGTCGCTTCGACGCTGGAGCTGGAACCTTTGCTCGGCCTGATCCTGGATCGCCTGAAGTCGGTGATCGATTACACCAGTTGCGCGATCTTTCTGTTGCAGGATGGGCGGCTGGTCAGTCTGGACTATCGAGGCCCGGCGCCGCGCGAGCAGATGCTGGCGCTGCGCCTGTCCAGGCCGTCTGCCGCCGAAGAGGTGTTTCGGCTGCGCGCGCCGGTGATCATCTCGGACGTGCGCGGCGATCACCGGCTGGCCCACGTATTTCGCCGGTCGGCCGGCGAGCACATGGACACTTTGTTTGGCTATATCCATTGCTGGATGGGCGTTCCGCTGATGGTGCAGGATCGCATGATCGGCGTGCTCAGCCTCGATCACAGCCAGGCCGGCTATTACACCGCCCGGCACGCTTCGGTGGCACTGGCAATCGCCAACCAGGCCGCCATTGCCATCGAGAACGCGCGCCTGTATCAGGAATCGCATCAGCTCGCCGCTCTGCAGGAGCGGCAACGGCTGGCCCGTGAGTTGCACGACTCGGTGTCGCAGGCGCTCTATGGCATTGCGCTGGGGGCGCGCACGGCCCGCCGGCTGCTCGACTCGGCCCAGGCCGAAGATCAGCGCGCCGCGCCTGCGGACTCTGTCCGAGCGGACTCTGTCCGAGACGACGCGTTGCGGCGCAAACTGGCCCAGCCGCTGGACTATGTGTTGCAACTTGCCGATGCCGGCATGGCTGAGATGCGCGCCCTTATCTTTGAGTTGCGCCCGGAATCGCTTCAGAACGAGGGGCTGGTGGCCGCGCTTTCCAAGCACGGCGCGTCGATGCAGGCTCGCCACCATATCGCCGTGGAGACCGAGTTCTGCGAAGAACCGCCTTTGTCTTTCGACTGCAAAGAGGCGCTGTATCGCATTGCCCAGGAAGCGTTGCACAATATCGTCAAGCATGCCAAAGCGACGCGGGCGAGCATTCGGCTGGCGAACGATGGCAACGGCGTCATGCTCGAAGTCCGGGACAACGGCGCCGGCTTTGACCCCAACGGCGACTTCCCCGGCCATCTCGGTCTCAGGTCGATGCGCGAGCGGATCGAAAAGCTCGGCGGGACGCTGACGATCGACAGCGCGCCGGGCCGGGGCGCCAGTGTTGTGGCGCGCTTGAGCTGTTCCCGGCGCCCGGCCAAAGGTTAAGGTATCCTTTCGCGCATGGTAACTATTCGAATACCCACACCGCTGCGACCCTACGTCGGCGGCAGCAGGGAAGTGACGGCGGAAGCCGGCACTGTGCACAGTGTGCTGGCGTCGCTGGTGGAACGCTATCCCGACCTGAAGCGACATCTGTTCAACGACACAGGCAAACTGCGTTCGTTCGTCAATGTGTATCTCGGCGACGAGGATGTGCGCCATTTACAAGGCTTCGAGACGCCCGTGCCGGATGGGGCAGAGTTGAGCATTGTGCCGAGCGTGGCAGGCGGCAGCGCTTCTGTTGCCTGGGCGCGCGAGGGTGAAGACGAGGGCGACGACGAAGCGCAAAGACTCTCGAACGCCGAAATCCGGCGCTATTCGCGCCACCTCATCATGCCCGAAGTGGGCATGAAGGGACAGAAGAAGCTGAAGGCCGGCAGCGTGCTGCTGGTGGGAGCAGGCGGGCTTGGCTCGCCAGCCGCGATGTACCTGGCCGCCGCCGGCGTGGGCCGCATCGGCATCGTCGATTTCGACACGGTCAGCGAGTCGAACCTGCAACGGCAGATCATTCACGGCCAAAGCGCCGTGGGCAAGCCCAAGCTGGAGAGCGCCAAAGCGCGGCTGCTCGACATCAACCCTTTTATCCATGTCGATACGTTCGAGGAGCCGCTGACCAGCCACAACGCGCTGCGCGTGTTTGCCGACTACGATGTCATCGTGGACGGCACAGACAACTTCCCCACGCGCTACCTGGTCAACGACGCCTGTGTGCTGCTGGGCAAGCCAAATGTGTACGGCAGCATCTTTCGTTTCGAGGGGCAGGCTTCCGTGTTCTGGGCAGAGCGCGGGCCGTGCTACCGCTGCCTGTATCCCGAACCGCCGCCGCCCGGCCTGGTGCCCTCGTGCGCGGAGGGCGGCGTGCTGGGCGTGCTGCCGGGCGTCATCGGGGTTATCCAGGCCACCGAGGCTGTCAAACTCATCACGGGCATCGGCGAGCCGCTGGTGGGCCGGCTGTTGCTATACGATGCGCTCGACATGCGCTTCCGCGAGTTGAAGTTGCGCAAAGACCCCGACTGCCCGATCTGCGGCGATCATCGCGCGATTCACGAGTTGATCGACTACGAAGCATTTTGCGGGATGCCGGCTATCGACCCCGACTCTGCCGGCCAGTCTGCCGCGCGACCCGATGTGCCCGAGATCACGGTGACCGAGCTGCGCGACCGCATTGCTGCCGGCCTGCCGGGCGCGACGTTGATCGATGTGCGCGAACCTCAGGAGTGGGAGATCGCGCATCTGCCGGCTGCCCGGCTTATCCCGAAGGGCGAGTTGCCCAGCCGACTGGGCGAGTTGAGCCAGACCGATGAAATCCTGGTGCATTGCCGCAGCGGCGTTCGCAGCGCCGACGCCGTGCTCTTCCTGCGCCAGATGGGCTTCAGGAAAGTGAAGAATGTCAAGGGTGGTATTCTTGCCTGGGCGCGGGAAGTAGACCCATCCGTGCCGGTGTACTGAGTCAACGGCCAAACGGCCCTACATGCGAGTCTGCTGTGGCACAAGCACTCTACCGCAAGTGGCGTCCCCAGTCCTTCGACGAAGTGGTTGGGCAGGAGCACGTCACGGTAACACTGAAAAACCAGATCGCAAGCGGCCGCGTCGGCCATGCCTACCTGTTTGTCGGCTCGCGCGGCTGCGGCAAGACCACCACGGCGCGCATCCTGGCCAAAGAGATCAACCTGCAGGGGCTTGACCCGGCCAATCCGCACACGGCGCAACTGGCCGAGGCGATCAGCGAAGGCCGCGCCCTCGATGTGATCGAGTTCGACGCGGCCACGCACACGCAGGTCGAGAAGATGCGCGAGATCATCGATAAGGTGGTCTTTCAGCCGAACGAGTTGCGCTACAAGGTCTACATCATCGACGAAGTGCACATGCTTTCTGTGTCGGCGTTCAACGCGCTGCTGAAAACGCTGGAGGAGCCGCCGCCGCACGTGGTGTTCATCCTCGCCACCACAGACCCGCAGAAAATTCCGGCCACAGTGCTGTCGCGCTGCCAGCGCTTCAACTTCAAGCGCGTGCCGACGCGGCTGATTGTCGGGCGGCTGCGCCAGATCTGCGAGGCCGAGGGGATCGAGGCCGACGATCACGCCCTCACTCTGATTGCGCGCCAGGCGACGGGCGCCATGCGCGACGCCATCAGCCTGCTCGATCAACTGGCATCCTCCAGCTCGACGCGCATCTCGGCCGATGACGTGCGCGAGGCATTGGGCGCCACCGATACGGCCACTGTGCGCGGCGTGATGGATGGGTTGACGCAGCGCAACCCGGCTGCCGGGTTGGACGCGATTCAGTCGGCCATCGACCAGGGCGCGGATGCGCGCCAACTGGCCCGCCAGATGGTGGACTACCTGCGCGCGATTTTGCAAGCGAAGATCGCGCCGCAGGAGGCGCAGGCCGGCCAGGCCGATTTGGGCGAGGCGGAACGGCTGGAGCTTGCAGACTACGCCGCCGGCATGAGCGCCGGCATGATTCTGCGCAGCATCCGCGCCTTCAGCGCGGCGGTGAATGACATGCGCGGCAACATCGACGCCCAACTGGCGCTGGAACTGGCGTTCCTGGAATGTGTGACTGAAACAGGGGACACAGCGGGTGACGTTCGCGCCGATGCGCGGCGTCCTGAAGTGACCGAACAACCGCCGGCGCGTTTGGGCGCAGACGCGCGACCGGAATCTGAAACCCAAAACCCAAAATCCAGAATCCGGAATACGCCAGACAACGGGCCGGTCACGCCCGCCCCTGCGCCAGGCAGCGCCGGCGACAGCGCGGACAAAATCGGCCGGGAGGGTGAATCCAGTCTCGATGCGCTGCGCGCGGTCTGGAAGCAGTTGATCCAGGAAGTGAACGCCAGCAACAAGCCGGCGGCGGCGCTGCTGCGATCGTGCCGGCCACAGGCCATCGAGGGCGACGTGGTGCGCATTCAGGCCGACCATGACTTGTTCAAGACACGCCTGGAAGACCCCAGGAACAAGCTGGCGGTCGTCACTGCGTTGAACCGGCTGCTGAATGGCAGGTACAGCCTGGTGGTATCGTCGGCCCGGCAGCCGGAGCCGGAACCCGGCGAGGATCCGCTGGTCAAGGCGGCGCAACGGCTGGGTGGCCGGGTGCGTGAAGGATGATCCCGATTTTGGATTTTGGATTGACGATTGCTGATTGACAATTGACGATCGACAAGACAAGCAAGGAGGCACTATGGCAAAAGGACGACGAGCAGATTGGACGCCGCGCGGGCCGGCCAATCCGCAGGCCGACATGATGAGCAGGCTGCAGAAAATGCAGGAGGACATGCGCAAGACCCAGGAGGAGCTGGAGCATGAGATCGTCAACGTGACGGCTGCCGGCGGCGCCATCACCATCGCCATCACCGGCCACCAGCGCGTCCAAAGCATCAAAATCGATCCCAGTCTGGCCGATCCCAGCGACATGGGCATGCTGGAAGATGCGCTGGTGGCTGCCGTGAACGAGGCGATCCTTGCGTCTCAAACACACTCGGCCCAGCGCCTCGAATCGGTGACCGGCGGCCTGAACATTCCGGGGCTGATGTGATTGAGTCATTGGGTCATTGGGCGATTGGCGCAAGACAGCCATTTGCCAACGCGTCGATGATTCGATGCCGCGCTGAATGAATGGCTGCGCCGAATAGAACCCTGCCTCCCTCGGTTGTCCGGCTGATTGACGCCTTCGCGCAGTTGCCGGGGATTGGGCCAAAGTCGGCCTCGCGGCTGGCGTATTACCTGCTGCGCGCGCCGGCGGAGGTCTCGCTTGCGCTGGCCGACGCGCTGCGCGACCTGAAATCGCATACCCGGCTGTGCTCGGTGTGCTTCAACATCACCGAGCGCGACCCGTGCGAGATTTGCGGCGACCCGACGCGCGATCACAGCCTGATCTGCGTGGTGGAGGAGCCGCTGGACGTGGTGGCGATCGAACGCTCGCGCAGCTTCACCGGCGTCTACCATGTGCTGCACGGGGTCATTTCGCCGATGAATGGCGTGGGGCCGGATGATCTGCGCCTGCGCGAGTTGCTGTTGCGCGTCGAACAGAGCAGCGCGGCGGGCCGGCCGGTGCAGGAAGTGATTCTGGCCACCAACCCCACGCTCGAAGGCGAAAACACAGCCTCGTTCATTCAGCGCAAGCTCGCCGGGTCCGGTGTCCGCATGACGCGCCTGGCGCGCGGCCTGCCGGTCGGCGGCGATCTGGAGTACGCCGACGAAATCACCCTCAGCCGGGCGCTCGAAGGGCGCCAGCAGATGTAGCCGGCGACGCGACAGCGCGGTTCGGCGATTCGTCGGCGCTTTGTCAGTTGCCTGTTGCGTTTTTGCATACCTTTGCGCGCAGCAGCCGCGATATCGCGCGCGCTGTAACATGGCGCAGACAAACCTGTTTGCCTGTTGAAAAGAGATTGCCGGGTCGTGAATGGCCGCAGACGGCGGCCACAAATAAAAGGAGCAGAAAAGAAATGACAGAAGCATTTACGAATGTGGCCGGGCAGCGTCTGGATTTGCCAGAGCCGCCGGTGGCGCTCAGCGGTTCGACGATGGGCGGCGCGTCGTTCAAAGTGCTGGGAACGGTGATGCAGGCGCTGGTCATGCAACTACGGGCCGGTCAGACCGTTTACACCGAAACCGGCGCGCTGTCATGGATGCAGGACGGCATCCGCATGGATACCAACATGCGCGGCGGACTTGGCGGCATCCTGGGTCGGGTGTTCACCGGCGAATCGTTGTTTGTAGCCAACTTCACCGCCGAGCGCGACAATGCCATGATTGCCTTCAGCAGCGAGTTTCCCGGCAAGATCATTCCGGTGAATCTCGCGCAGGGCCAGTCCCTTGTGGCGCAGCGCGACTCGTTTCTCGTCGCCGAGAAAAGCGTGAACATGGCTGTGCAGTTTCAGAGGAAATTCGGCGCATTCTTCGGCGGCGAAGGAGTGCTGATGCAGCGCTTCGACGGCCCCGGCACCGTGTTTGCGGCGCTGGACGGCGAAGTAGTGGAGCACACGCTGGCAGCCGGCGAGCGCCTGAAGGTGGACACCGGTCACGTGGCCATGTTCGAGCCGACGGTCACCTTCACCGTCGAGATGGTCAAGGGATTCAAGAACATCCTGTTTGGCGGCGAGGGGTTGCTGTTTGCCACGCTGACCGGCCCGGGGCGGGTGTGGCTGCAAACGATGCCCATGTCGAAGCTGGCCGGGGCGATTGCGCAGTATCTGCCCAGGGCCGAAGGCAGCAAGCAGGGCCTCAACATCAATCTCGGCGGTTGACAAACAGACAACCGCAGGGGCAGGGACGCGCGCAGGGGCAGGGCTTGTCCCTGCCCCTGCGGTACGTTGTGCGGTTGTGTCAGGCGCGGGAGGATACGGGTTGCGGGGGCTGCCCCAGTTGCTTCAGGGTGCGCAGGTGGCCGGCAATGGCTGCGCGCCAGGTGGGATAGGTGAAGTACTTCACCCCGAATTCGCGGCAGGTTTCCTGCACGATCTTCGACAGCCGGGGGTAGTGGATGTGACAGATGTGCGGCATCAGGTGATGCTCGATCTGGAAGTTCAGGCCGCCGGCGTACCAGTTCAGCACTTTATTGCCCGGCGCGAAGTTCACCGTGGTCTCCACCTGATGGATGGCCCATTCGTTTTCAACATGCAAGGGGTCGCCGGTCGGCTCCGGGAATTGCGCTTCATCCATCACGTGCGCGAGCTGGAAGATGGTCGTCAGGGCAAAGCCGATAGTCAACATGACGACGAAGAACCCGATAATCACCTGCCACCAGGGGAACACCAGCAACGGCAGGCCAAGCAGAATCGTCAGGATGGTGAGCTTGCCGCCCCAGAAGATGAAATGTTCTTTGAGGCTGAGGGGCGGATAGCGATGGTGCTCGTCAGTCTTGCCGGTGAAGTAGATCTGGAAGTCGCGGAATAACAGCCACTGCAGGCCGGCCAGACTGTACACAAACGGCACGTACAGGTGCTGGAAGCGATGCCAGGGCTTCCAGTGATCGTGCGGGCTGAAGCGCAACAGGCCGTTGGTTTCCAGATCCTCATCCAGCCCGGCGATGTTCGTGTACGTGTGATGCCAGACGTTGTGCTTCTGTCGCCAGAAGGCGCTCGAACTGCCGAGCAGCTCCATCGTCATCCCCATGATTTTGTTGACCCAGGGATGTTTTGAATAGGCGCCATGGATGGCGTCGTGCATGACGTTGAATCCCATGCCGGCTGTAGCCAGGCCAAATGACACGCACAGGGCGACGTTGACCAGCGGATGGAACCCGCCCAGCATGATGAGCAGGTAGCTGCCCAGCCACCAGGCCATGATGATGGCGGTCTTGAGATACATGGCCGGCGCGTCTTTGGCTGGCAGCTTGTGCTCGGCCATGTAGGCTTCGATTCTCTGGGTGAGGGTTTTGCGGAAACCGACCTGCCCGATGAAGGGCACGGAACGAACGGGGGCGGAACTTTTCTTCACAACTGACAGTGTTGACATGCTTTTTAATCAAACTCCATTGCTCACGGCTCGAGCGATTATAGCCGGCCATTTGGCGAGAGCGCGTTTGCGCGAAGGGAGCGCGGGGGCCTGTTTGACGGCGGCGCGATTCAGTAAGCGCCGCGCGCCGACAACAGATAGGGAATTGTTTTCAGCGCAATCCTGATGTCCTGCGACAGCGACCAGTTCTCGATGTAGTAGATGTCGAGCAGGCAGGTTTCGTCAAAGGTGAGTTCGCTGCGCCCGCTGATCTGCGACAGGCCGGTGATGCCCGGCTTGACGCGCAGCCGCTCGCGCTGCCAGTCGGTGTAGCGCGCCACTTCCTCCGGCAGGTTGGGGCGCGGGCCAACGATGCTCATGTCGCCGCGCAGGACGTTCCAGAATTGCAGGAGTTCGTCGATGCTCAGCCGGCGGATGATGCGCCCGATCCTGGTCTGGCGAGGGTCGTTGCGCATCTTGAACAGCGGGCCATCGGCTTCGTTGTAAGCCAGCAGCTCGTTCTTGAGGGTGTCGGCGTCTGCGCGCATCGAGCGCAGTTTGTAGAGCTTGAAGCGCCGGCCATCCTGGCCGACGCGGATCTGCGAGAACACCGGCGAGCCGGGCGATTCGAGGCGCACCAGGATGGCAGTCAACAGGATAATGGGCCAGGTGATCAGCAGCACCAGCGACGCGCCGAGCAGGTCGAACAGGCGCTTGGCGATCCGGTCGCCGCGTCCTATCCTCCGCTCGTTTGTGGTCAGCAGCGGAATGCCGCCGAAATCATCCACGTCGATGCGATTCAGATTGAGTTGCAGCAGCGATGGCGCGACATGCACGCGCACGCGATGGGACTCGCACAGGCGCATCACTTGCATGATCTTCGGCTGCGCCGACCAGGGGAGCGTGATCACCACTTCGTCCACGGCGCGCTGGCCGAGCACATCTGGCAGGCAGCCGAGTGATCCCAGAGCGAGAAACCGGCCGATGTTGGTGGCGCCGCGTTCGGGGTCGTCATCGACGAAGCCAACGCACTGGTAGCCCAGCTCGGGCCGGGCGACGATGGCGCGCATCACGGCCCGGCCCAGTTCGCCCGCGCCAACGATCAACACGCGGGCTACACCAACCCCCTTGCGCCGCAGATGCGCCTCGATCAGGCCGCGCGCCCAGCGCGCAATGCCCAGCAGGATGATGGTGATGACGCCGGCCTGCAAAATCAGCAGCCGCGAATACGTGAGGGGGCGGAAAATGAAAATGAACGCCAGAACAATGATGACGCCCTTGGCCGTGCCGTTGGTGATGGCGTACATCTGATCCAGCCACGATGGCGCGCGGCGGTTGGCGTATACGCCATCGAGCTGATACAGAACGAGCAGTGTCAGGGTGAATGTCAACTGGATCGGCCAGTAATCGATCAGCCGGGCTTCGAAGCCGGTCTCGCGGAACCACTGCCAGTCGTAGCGCATGACGTAGCCGATAACAAAGCTGATGTTGATCAGACAGGCGTCGATCAAGACGTTGAGAGGGCGGCTCCTGGTAAACATGCGCTGCGTCACACCGCTCCTGGCCCGGCCCCGACCGGAAGCCAGGATGCGCCGGGCTGCCGGATCAAGGCTGGCATCAGGCGATTGGTATGTCATACACGCGGTACCTTTTGTACACCTCTCCCCCAACCAGCTTGTTAATGCGGTTCATGTCCTCGTTTGTTTCCAGAATCCACGACATCTCGCCGCCGATGACGCCCTTGCGCAGGCCGGCCTGGAGCGTCTTGTAGATCATGACGGCGTCCATGCCGCTCGCCCGATACTCCGGCAACAGGCCGAGCAGAATCACCCGCACCGCGTTGACCATGCGGCGCCGGTGCCACAGGAACTTGAGCAGCGTCCACCATTCCGGCGTCTTTGGATTGGGATAAGCCTTGCGCAAGGGCCGGTTGACGTTGGGCAGTGTCACCGAAAAGCCCACCGGTTCCCCGTTCACTTCCGTGACAAAGATAAAGTCCTGGTCGGCAAACTGCTTCAGGTTGGTCGCCAGGTGCTGTAATTCGTGGTCAGTCAGCGGCACGAAGCCCCAGTTTTTCTCCCACGCGCCGTTGTAGATTCTCTTGAGCTTCTCGATCTCGTTGTTGAAATCCTTGAGCACAGCGTTGCGAACGGTGAATTTGCCGCGCTTGAGCACGGCGTTGACCACGCGCTCGACCTTGCCCTGCAGCACCTTGTTCTGCGCCACGCCGATCGGCACCCACCATGCCAGCAGGTCCATTGCCTTGCGGAAACCGTATTGCTCCAGCAGGTCGATGTAGTAGCGCGGATTGTAGGTCATCAGCACCATCGGCTCGGAGTCGAAGCCCTCGATCAGCAACCCCCATTCGTCGTTGCTGCTGAGGGTGGCCGGGCCGCGCATGATCGTCATGCCGCGTTCGCGCAGCCAGTCTCGCGCCGTGTCGAGCAGCGCCCTGGCGACGGAGAAGTCGTTCACACACTCGAAGCCGCCGAAGAAGCCGGTCTTTTCCTGGTGAAACTCGTTGTGCCGGTGGTTGAGAATGGCGATGATGGTGCCGACGATTTTGCCCTCGCGCCGGGCGACGAACATGCCGGCCTCGGCATGTTCGAAGAAGGGGTTCCTGGCCGGGTCGTAGAATGCCTCCCGCTCGCTGATCAGCGGCGGCACCCAATAGAGGTCGCCCCGGTAGATCTCCCATTGAAACTCGATGAACGCGCGGCGCTCTGCGCGAGTCCGGCACTCGACGATCTGAACGGGGAGAGAGGGCGAAGCTGCATCAGCGGGGCCGCTCGCCGTGGAATGAGTCGCAGATGTGGCGTCGGGCGATGTGTGCATAAGCGCAATTGTAAATCGGTTTCGGCGCCGGCCTGATTCGTGATATCATTAGCCTTAGCCAAGGCCAGCCGAGGCGACAGAGAAGCTTTCCGCTCCTGCGACTCACCCGCGGGCGCGCTGTCGAGCGTGTCCGCTTTTTTTGGCGCTTGTGGCGCGCCAAAGGCCGGTGGACCAGCAGGGGCACATATACCAGGGAAAGGAGTCACTTTTCATACAATGTCTCGTTACTATGAACTGACGCTCATCATCAAGCCCGACATCGATGACGCCGGCGCGACTGCGCTCATGGAGCGCGTCTCAGGGTTCATCACCGCCGAGGGGGGCAAAATCCTCAAGTCCACCCCGTGGGGCATGCGCCGGCTGATGTATCCCATCCGCAAATTCCGCGATGGCCGCTATGTGTTCAACCTGCTGGAACTGGACGCGAAGTCGGTCAACCGCATCGAAAGCCGGCTGAAGCTGACCGAAGACATCATTCGCTATCTCTTCATCCGCGCCGACGACGACCTCGATGTGTCGCGGTTACTGGACACGCCTCCGGTCGCCGAGGCCGAGACTATGGCCGTGGCCGCGCCGGATGCGATCGCGCCTGTGGATGCGGGCGAGCCGGCGCCATCAGAATCGCCGGCAACTGCGTGACGGGCGCCTGACGCGCCATCATCGAAGGACGCAACCGGTCTATTGGGGCCAGCCTGCGCCCACGATGCAATTGGGAGAACACCGTGCGCGGTCTGAACAAGGTTTTGATCATCGGGCAACTGGGACGCGATCCTGAACTGCGATACACGCCCGGCGGCAAGGCCGTGACTTCGTTCGCCGTCGAAACCCGGCGATCCTGGGTCACCCCCGAAGGCGAGCGCCGCGAGGACAGTGAGTGGTTCAACGTGGTTGCCTGGGGCAGCCTTGCTGAGATCTGCAAACAACATCTGACGCGCGGCCAGCAGGTCTATATCGAGGGGCGTCTCCAGACGCGAGGATGGGAAGACGCAGACGGCAAGCGACATTACCGCACGGAAATTGTCGCCAATGAGATGATTCTGCTGGGCGAGCGCCGGACGCATGCCGCCCACGATGACTTCAATCAGTACGATGAAGACGGCGGGGGCGGCAACGGTGAAGAGACTTTCCCGTTCTAGGCGCGCCGGCAGCCGGTCTTTCGTTGTGGGATCACTCACCTCAAAACACTCCAACACGCCATGCCTTATAAGCCCAGGGTTTCCCAGTCCAACATCTCTGATCTTGTGCAGGCGCGTGATTCGCGCTACCAGCGCGAGCGCAGAATCCGCAAAGCTGTGGTGATCGGCGTTCTGGCCGTCACCATTCTGGTGGCGCTGCTCATCGCCGCATTCGTGATCCAGGAGTATGTCGTTAATCCCGGCCGCGCGGTTGCCACCGTGGGCGGTCAGCCCATCACGGTATCGCAGACGCAGTCGCGGATGAGAATTGAGCTGGCGCAGGCCACATTCAACTACAGCCAGGTGATCCAGCAGATTCAGGCGGCGCAACAACAGAACAGGGAGGGGAGCAATGATTTCCTCATCCAGTTCTATCAGCAGCAACTTCAGCAGATTGCCCGTGGCATCGACACCGCGCAGATTGCCAATGCTGCTCTGGATTCGCTAATCGAGGATCAGTTGATCCGGCAGGAAGCGCAGCAGCGCGGCATCGTCGTGTCGCCGGCGGAAGTGCAGGAGGAGATCGAGCGCCAGAATGGCTTTTTCCGCGCCACCCTGACGCCATTCCCCACCTACACGCCCGCTCCAACCCCGACGCCGTCTCCTGCGCCCACAGACACAGCCGGCCTCACGGAAACAGCCGCTGTCGCGCCGGTGGAAGCGCCGACCCTTGCGCCGCCGGCTCAACCAACCTCGATCAGTCAGGCCGACCTCGACCAGATCAAACAACGCGGGCGCGAGTTCTACGTGTCGATGGGCTATCCTGAATCCCAGTTCGAGCAGGCGTATGAGATCGGTTTGTTGGCCCAGCGCCTGCAGGAAGCCATCGGCAGCGAAGTGCCGACGCGCACGATGCACTACCAGTTCAGCTACATTCGCTTCAACACAGTCGAGTCGGCCACGCAGGGCCTGCAGGAACTGACTTCGGGCGCCATCACATTCGACGCGCTGATCAGCCAGACAAATGCCATTACCCAGCCGGCGGTGGTCGGTTCCGGCGGCGCGCGCGACTGGCGCAGCGCCACTGCCGTCGAACAGGAATTCGGCGTCGATGTGCTGGGGGCGCTGGACACGGCTACTCTGAATCAGCCCTCGCCGGTAGTGACCTCCAGCCTGGGCGGGGCTTACCTGTTGCTACCCACCGGACGCCAAATCCGCGACCGCGCCGAGAGCGAGTTGAGAGCGGCCCGGCAGCAGGCTTACAACGACTGGCTGCGCAACGCCAAAAACGACCCGGCCCGTGTGCAACGCCTGATAGAGCCGGCGACAATCGTGCCGGCTGCCGTCCGAAACGCGATCGAGCAGTTCCGGCGGGCCAACCTGTCGGGCGCGCAGTAAATGCGGATTGGGATTTCTGTCGCCCGATATTCCAATGTTCCGGCGTCTTGCCCAAACCTGACCGGTCGGGTATCATGCCGGTCTGTGATACATGGAGCAAACTTGTTGGACGCCGGCTGAGCGCTGAGGGGTGTCCGGCAGTTGACCACACTGCGGAGGATATGGAATGATTCGTTCGGATTCGCCCGCGAGCGGCATAGACCTGAGCAGCATCGCTGAAGCGCTGCGCGCGCAGATTGACCAATTTGCCCCGGCACTGGAAGCCGTAGACGTTGGCACGGTTGTCGAAATCGGCGATGGCATTGCCCGTTGCAGCGGCCTGAAGAACGTGCAGGCTTCCGAATTGGTGGAGTTCACCAGAAGCGGCAAGCTGGGCATGGCGCTGAACCTGGAGCCGGATGAAGTCGGCGTGATCGTCATGGGCGATTACCAGGACATCGAAGAAGGCGACACCGTGCGCTCCACCGGGCGGATCATCTCCGTGCCGGTTGGAGAGGCGCTGATCGGCCGTGTGGTCGACCCGCTGGGCCGGCCCCTGGACGGCAAAGGGCCGATCAACACCACAAAGTTTCGTCCGCTCGAGCGCATCGCCCCCGGCGTTGTCAAGCGCGCCAACGTGGATACGCCGGTGCAGACCGGCATCAAGGCCATCGACGCTCTGATCCCGATCGGACGCGGCCAGCGCGAACTGATCATCGGCGACCGCAGCACCGGCAAAACCGCCGTCTGTGTGGATACCATCATCAACCAGAAGGGCAAAGGCATGGTGTGCATCTACGTGGCGATTGGCCAGAAGCTGGCCCAGATCGCGCGCGTGGTCGCCACACTGGAAAAGAACGGCGCAATGGATTACACCATCGTCGTCGTGGCTGCCGCCTCCGATGCCGCCGCACTGCAATACATCGCCCCATACGCCGGCGCGGCGATGGGCGAGGAAGTGATGGAGAGCGGCGTGACCGTGCAGGGCCAGATTGTGAACGACGCGCTGTGCGTGTACGACGACCTGACCAAGCACGCCTACGCCTATCGTCAGGTGTCGCTGCTGTTGCGCCGCCCGCCGGCCCGCGAAGCCTATCCCGGCGACATCTTCTATCTGCACTCGCGCCTGCTCGAGCGCGCTGCCCGCCTGGCGCCCGAATTCGTCATCCGCAGGCAGGAGGACTCGTCGGAGTGGGGCAATGGCGAAAGCGTCAACGGCAAAATCTACACCGACGCCCTGGGCGAAGAACAGGCCAAACACGACCTGAAGGCGCTCGGTGAGGGGCACAAGCTGGTGCGCAATCCGCGATCGGGTGGCTCCCTGACCGCGCTGCCGATTATCGAAACCCAGTTGGGCGACATCTCCGCCTACGTGCCCACCAACGTCATCTCGATCACCGACGGGCAGTTGTTCCTGGAGACCGACCTCTTCAACGCCGGCATCCGGCCGGCCATCAGCGTTGGCCTCAGCGTCAGCCGCGTGGGTGGCGACGCGCAGACGCGCGCCATGAAACAGGTGGCCGGCCGGCTCAAGCTCGAACTGTCACAGTTCCGCGAATTGCAGGCATTCGCCAGCTTTGGCAGCGACCTGGACAAGACAACCCAGGCCACCCTGGATCGCGGCCGTCGGCTGACCGAGATGCTCAAGCAACGGCAGTACGAGCCGCGCACATTGGCCGCCGAAGTGACCGCCCTCTTCGCGGTGACAAACGGCTACCTGGACAAGATTCCGGTCAGCCGCGTGGTTGCCTGGGAGGAAGCCTTCATCAAGTATATGGAGACGACCTACCCGGACATCAACAAGACGATCATGGACGAGAAGCGCCTGAGCGACGACACCATCGCCAAACTGCGCCTGGCCGTCGAAGCGTTCAACCGGAGCTGGTCCGGCTGAGGTCAGAACGCCGGCTATCCGGCCCGGCGACACTGACAAGCGAGGATTTTCACCGCTCATGGCAACCGCACGAGAAATCCGGCGTCGCATCCGCAGCGTCAGGAATATCCGCCAGATCACCCGCGCGCTGGAAGCGGTCAGCGCCAGCAAAGTGCGCCGCGCCCAGGACGCCGTGCAAGGCACGCGGCCCTATGCCAGCAAGGCGCGCCAATTGCTGGCCGATGTGGCGGCGCTGGCCGGCGGCGAGACGCGCCATCCCCTGCTCACCCGGCGCGACGTTGTCAACAGCGCCTATATCCTGTTGATCACATCCGATCGTGGTCTGTGCGGCGCGTTCAACACCAACGTGGCGCGCGAAGCGTTTGACTTTGCGCGCGACTACGGCAAGCCGGTCAGTTACGTGACCATCGGGCGCAAAGGCCGGGACTTCCTGTACCGGCGCGGGCGAAAGATTGTCGCCGAGTTTGCCAATCTGCCGGCCCGCCCCAGCCTGCTCGACACCACTGCCGCCACCCGCACCCTCATTCAGGACTTCCTGGACGGCAAGTGCGACGAGGTCTACCTGGCCTACACCGAATTCCGCAGCATGGTGTCGCAGCGTCCGGTCATCCGCCGATTGCTGCCGCTGGCCGCCGAAGAGCTGGCTGGCGACCTGCCCAAAGGCGGTCCCCGCCCGGCGTATGAGTTCGAACCTGGCCCGGCCGAGATTCTAGACGGCCTGCTGCCCCGCCTGACAGAAATGCAGGTCTACGTGGCTGTGCTGGAATCGCTGGCCAGCGAACACGCCGCGCGCATGGTCGCCATGCGCAACGCCACAGACAGCGCCAGCGATCTGATCTTCAGCCTCACCCTGAGCTACAACAAGGCGCGGCAGCAGGGCATCACCAACGAGCTGCTCGATATCGCGGGCGGCACCAGCGCGCTGGAGCAGGCCCTGAAAGAGGCCGCCGCAGCCAGCCGGTTGCGTGAATGAGCGCCGCGCGACAAAGGACGAGCGACACAGGGCGAGCGGCTGATTCAGCCGCTCGCCCTTTCCTTGAAAAGAAGCAGGGGGTTGTGAGCCTGCTTCACGCGGGCCTGCTTGCGGCCTGTGTAGCCCTCTTCTTGGCGACCGCGCTGCGCCAGCTTGATCTGCCTGGCCTGTACTACGATGAGGCGCTGGATCTCGCGCCGATGCTGGACATCCTGCGCGGCGCCCCAACGCCACTCTTGCGCGGCATCGGCGTGACCATCGGCGGATACACTTACCCGGTCATGCTCATGGACTACATGGGCAGCCTGAACGGGTATGTGACGCTGCCCTTCATGCTTGCGCTCGGGCCGGGCGTGGCGGCAGCCCGCCTGTCTCCCATTCTCTTCTCAGCCATCACGATCGTTCTGGCATATGCCATTGCGCGCGCCTGGTTCGGTCAAACGGCGGGGCTGTTCACGGCGCTGCTGCTGGCCGTCAGCCCGTCGTTTATCTGGTTCAGCCGGCAGGGCATCACCGTCACCTCGATCATGACGGTGTTTTCGCTGGGCAGTTGGTTGCTGCTCGACCGCTGGCAGCGCCTGGGGAATGACGGTCACTATCAGCGCGCAGCCGGCCACCCACGCCTGATATTGCTGGCCGCCGGCCTTCTGCTGGGTCTGGGGCTGTGGGCCAAGATCATCTTTCTGTGGTGGATCGCGCTGCTGGGTGTGATGGGGCTGGTGTGGATCGTCACGCGGCAACGCGCCGTCACACACGCAGTCACGCGCGCGCCTGGCGCAGCGCCCTGGGTTGCGTCCGGCTTTCTGATTGGCGCGGCGCCGTTCCTGTATTTCAATCTCGCCGGTCTGGCGCAGGGACAGACGCCGGCGACATTCGATCTTCTGTTTCGTTCGCTGTTCGAGCCGACGCAATACGGCATCGACAACCGCAACCTGCTGGCCAATCTCGACAAGCGATTGCAGGACTTCGCCGTTTTTCTCAACGGCAGCTACTTTTGGTTTCTGGCGCCGGTTCCGTATGGCAATGTCTACGCGGTCCCGGCGTTCGTCGCGTCTGTCGTGGCCGGCTCGGCGCTGGCGTTTCGGCGCCGCGAGTGGCGCAAATGGCTGGCGTTGATTGCCTGCGTCGCGGCCTATCTTCCGATCAGCGCGTTCACCGTGTCTGATCTGTGGGCCACGCACTTCTTTCTGCTCTTTCCGCTGCCCCAGATGGCAGTGGCCGTGGCGGCAGTGTGGCTGGCGCAGGCTGTTGCGCGCAGAATCACCCGCGCCGGCGGCGTGCGCTTTGCGCTCCTGAGCGGCGCGCTGGCGCTCGGTCTGGTTGCGCTGCCCCTGAGCCGAGACCTGTGGGTCAACCAGCAATACCATGAGCAACTTGCGATCATGGGCGGGTCAGGCCGGTTTTCGGACGCAGTCTATAAACTGGCAGCGTATCTGGATGCGGAAGGCATTGCGCAGCCGGTGGCGCTCGACTGGGGTATCGAGAAGAACGTGCGTGTGCTCACCGGCGATCGCGTGCGGCCGGTGGAGCTGTTCGGATTTTCCGCAGAAGCTGACGACGCTTTTCTGCAGCGCGCGCAGGAGATGCTGGCCGACCGATCCCGCCGCTACATCGTGCTTTGGGATCAGTTTGCCGTTTATAATCGGCGGTTAGTGTTCACGCAGATTGCAGAAAGCATGGGACGCGAAGTGGTCGAGACATTCATCGCGCACGAGCGGAGCGGGTTGCCCGTGTATGTTGTCCTGCAGGCGCGGTAACAACGCGGGACTGAACTTCTGATCGCGCAGTTGCTTGCGCCGGCCCAATCGGGCCTCTGCGGGCGCCATGAGGCGCGCTTACGAGACACGTCGAAAACCAACGGTGAGTACCAAAAAAACGGAGCAACAGATGGCAAGTGTGAATGGCGGCAGCGCCGGACAAATCGTGGCAGTGCGTGGCGCAGTGGTGGACGTGGAGTTTCCGACTGAAGACCTGCCTGAGATTTACGAGTCGCTCGAAATCGATCGCCCCGGCCAGAGCCGGCTGGTGCTGGAAGTGCAGCAACACCTGGGCAATCAGCGCGTGCGCGCGATCGCCATGGACACGACCGACGGCCTGCGGCGCGGCGTGCCGGTGCGCGCCACAAAAGCGCCCATCCGCGTGCCGGTTGGGCCGGCCACGCTGGGCCGCATCTTCAACGTGCTGGGCGATGCCATTGATGGCCGCGAGACGCCCAAAACCGACACCCTGTATCCCATCCACCGCCCGGCCCCGTCCTTCGAGGATCAGAAAGCCAGCGTCGAGATTCTGGAGACCGGCATGAAGGTCATCGACCTGCTGGCGCCGCTGACCAAAGGCGGCAAGACGGGCATCTTCGGCGGGGCCGGCGTGGGCAAGACAGTGGTGATCCAGGAACTGATCAACTCAATTGCCAAATTCCACAACGGCTACTCGGTGTTCGCCGGCGTGGGCGAGCGCACCCGCGAGGGCACGCAGCTCTACCTGGAAATGAACGAGGCCGGCGTGATCGACAGCCTGGTCATGGTGTTCGGCCAGATGAATGAGCCTTCCGGCGTGCGCCTGCGCGCGGCGCTAACCGGCGTGACGATGGCCGAGTACTTCCGCGACGAAGGCCGCGACGTGCTGCTGTTCATCGACAACATCTTCCGCTTCATCATGAGCGGCGCGGAAGTGTCGGCGCTGCTGGGCCGCATGCCCAGCGCGGTGGGGTATCAGCCTACGCTTGGCACCGAGATGGGCGCGTTGCAGGAGCGCATCACCTCGACCAAACGCGGCTCCATTACCTCGATGCAGGCCGTCTATGTGCCGGCCGACGACTACTCCGACCCGGCCCCCGTGGCGACATTTGCCCATCTCGACTCGACCATCAACCTCGAGCGCTCCATCAGCGAGAAAGGCATTTTCCCGGCCGTTGACCCGCTCGCCAGCACCAGCCGCATCCTCGATCCGAATGTGGTCGGTCAGGAGCATTACGATGTGGCGCGCGAAGTGCAGCGCACTCTGCAACGCTACAAGGATTTGCAGGACATCATCGCCATTCTGGGCATCGACGAGTTGAGCGAGGACGACAAGATCCTGGTGGCCCGCGCTCGCAAGATCGAGCGATTCCTCGGCCAGCCCATGTTCGTCGCCAGGCGCTTCACCGGCATCGAAGGCCGCTACGTCAAGATCAAAGACACCGTCGATGGCTTCCGGCGCATCCTGCGCGGCGAACTGGATGAAATTCCCGAAGTCTATTTCTTCAACAAAGGCCCCATCGGCGATGTCGTGGAAGCCTATGAGGCCGACCGCGCAAAGGCGAGTTGAGGGATTGAGTCATTGGGTGATTGAGTCATTGAGTCATTGACTCAATCGCCAAGTGGGCAGGTTCTGATGCCACTGAATCTGGAAATCGTAACGGGCGAGCGCGAAGTCTTCAAGGGCGACGTGGACATGATCAATGTGCCCGGCGGCGACGGCGATATGGGCATCCTGCCCAAACACGCGCCGGTGCTGTCCACCCTCAAGCCGGGGGTGTTGCGGGTCAGGATCGGCAACGATCAGCAGGAGTTTGCCATTGGCGGCGGCTTCATCAACATCCTGGGCGATCACGTCATCATTCTGGCGGACAGCGCCGAGCGCGCCGACGAGATCGACATTGCGCGCGCAGAGGCGGCCCGGCTGCGCGCCGAGGAAATGCTCAGGAATCCGCCCGAAAATAAAGAGGACTTGTTCCGGCTGGAAGCTGCGTTGCGCAAGAGCGAGGCGCGCCTGAAAGCAGCCAGTCGCCGGTCAACACGGCGGACGGAGTTGCCAACTTAGCAGGATGATTGAACCGGGCGCCGGAATCTGGCCGACGCCTGGATGACCATTCATTGAGAACACGGCGCTGACGATGAGCTTCATGAGAGCGGAAGTCGGGATTGATCTGGGCACGGTGCACGTGGTCATCTATCTGCGTGGCAAGGGCATCGTGATCCAGGAACCCTCGATCGTCGCCATGATCAGCCGCGAAGAAAAGATCGTGGAGGTCGGCGAAGCGGCGCGGCAGATGTATGGCCGCACCCCGGACGAGATCGAGGTGGCCCGGCCCGTGCGCGATGGTGTCATTGCCGATTACCAGGTGACTCAGCGTATGCTGGGCTACTTCGTGGCGCGGGTGAAGGGGCTGAAGTTTCTCCCGCCGCGCATCGTGATCGGGGTGCCGTATGGCGTGACGAGCGTCGAGCGCCGGGCCGTGCGCGAAGCGGCCATCGAGGCCGGCGGCGGCGAGGTCTATCTGTTGCGCGAGCCGCTGGCAGCCGCGCTGGGCGCCGGCCTGCCGGTTGACACCGCTACCGGCAATCTGGTGCTCGATCTCGGCGGCGGCACCGCCGAAGCTGCCGTGGTGTCGATGAACGGTATCGTGGTCGCCAACTCGGTGCGCGTCGGCGGCATCAAACTGGATGAGGCCATCCAGAACTTTGTCCGCCGCAAGTACAACCTGGCCATCGGCGAACCGACCGCTGAGGACATCAAGATCCAGATCGGCAGCGCCATGCCCCTCGAGGACGAGTTGATCATGCAGGTGCAGGGGCGCGATCAGGTGACCGGCCTGCCGCGCACGATCGAACTCACGTCCACCGAGATCACCGAGGCATTGCAGGAGCCGCTGTCTCAGATTGCGGCGTGCGTGCGCTCGGTGCTCGAACGGACGCCGCCTGAGCTGGCTTCGGATATCATCGATCGCGGCATGGCCATGACCGGCGGCACAGCCCTGTTGCGCAAGCTGGACGAGTACATGTCGCGCGAGGTCGGCGTGCCGGCCTATGTCGCCGACGCGCCCATGGCGTGTGTGGCGCTCGGCACCGGCCGCGCCCTCGAGAACATCGAGGTGCTCAAGCGCACGGAACCGATGGCGTGATTCTCGCCTCTGCTTCTCCCCGCCGGCGCGAGTTGCTGGCCGCCCTGGGTGTCGCGTTCGACACCCGCCCCTCTGATGTCGATGAGACGCCGCTGCCCGGCGAGACGCCCCTCGACACGCAGCACCGCATCACGCTCCTCAAGGCCCGCGCGGCCAACTCGGATCGCGACATCGTCATCGCGGCGGACACAACGGTGTTGCTGGACGGGGACATGCTGAACAAGCCGGCCGACGCCGACGAGGCGCGGCGCATGTTGCGGCGCTTGCGCGGCCGCGCCCACGAGGTGCAGTCGTGCGTGGTCGTCAAGCGCGGCGCGCAGGAAACGATGCAGATCGTGTCATCGCTGGTGGTGATGCGCGACTACACGGACGAGGAGATCGAAGCCTACATTGCCAGCGGCGACCCCTTTGATAAAGCCGGCGCGTACGCGGTGCAGCACCCCGGTTTTCATCCCGTGGCGGAAATTCGCGGCTGTCCGCTGAACGTCATCGGGCTGCCGCTGTGCGCCCTGCGCAGACAACTGCCGCACTTGCCCGATCCATCGCCAGTGTGCCTGAGGATATCCGGGCGCGCGTGTCTGGAAAATCAGTCGCGCCGGGGCGCAGCTTAGGTTACGCCTGCTCTGTGGAGCGGGCACTTACTGCGCGTCAGCTTTTGGGGCTGCGTCTGTTTGCTGAGCTTGCGCCGGCGTCTCCGGCTCTTCCTCGTTCGACTCCCACCCGATGATCCACACGCACAGGCCGGCCAGCCCGATCGTGGCCAGAATGAGGAACAACCATTGGTTCCACAGCAGGCCCACATCGCGCGCGGCAATGATCAGGACGATCACCATGCCGATCGCCAGCAGAATCCATGCCGCCAGTTTTGGATGTTGGCTTGCCCATGACTTCAATTTCGACAGCATGAGCGGGATTGTACTCCAGACATCAGACGACAGGCTGTCTGTTATCTGTGCTCTGTAATCTGCAATCTCAGAAGGGCGTGGCCGAGAAAAGTGACAGGAACAGCATCGCCGTGGCGAGGAAGGCAAGATTGCGGCGCAGATCCAGAGGGGTGATGTCGTTCATCGGCGCCGGGTGGCGCATGCCGCTGAGCAGCGCAAAGCCGATCCACACGAACCAGGTGGGCGACGACACAATACCCAGCACGGCCATGATCGCGATGGTCGCATATCCGATCCAGCGCGCCCACCGGCGGCCCAGCGCGGCGTAGGCAATGTGGCTTCCATCGAGCTGGCCGATGGGCAACAGGTTGATGGCGGTGATGATCAGACCGAAGCGCGCGGCCAGCAGCGCCGGATTGAGCAGGATGCCACTGGTTGCCGCGTCCGGCAGGAAGATGGCAATCAGCAGATGCATCAACATCGAGCGGGTCGGAGGCGCTGGCGAATCGGTGACAACGCTCATGACCAGGCCGGCGACAAACAGCGGGATCGCAACGATCAGCCCCGCGATCGGCCCGCCTACCCCCACGTCGAACAAGGCGCGCTTGTTTTCGACCGGCCCGCGCAACTGAATGAATGCGCCGAATGTCCCCAGGCCGAACGGCACGGGAATGAAAAACGGCAATGTCACCAGCAAACCATGTCGGCGGGCCTGGATGTAGTGCCCCAGTTCGTGCGCGCCCAGGATCAGCAACAACGTCGCGGCAAAGGGAACGCCATAAGAGAGAATGCTCTCGATGGACAGCGATTCGTCGCCGGCAAGCAGGCTGGCATACCGGCCGCCGGCGAACACAGTCGTAGCGATGGTGGCCGCCAGCAGCCCCAGATTGACCCATGGGCGTTGAGCAAACGTAGATTGCAACCTGCCCCGAATGGCGACGATGATCTGCCGCTCCCCAGAGTCGTTTTCGCGCAACAGCGGCACGTATCCCAGTTCGACGAAATGCGCCTTGAGTTTGCTGAAAGCCTCCTCGGCTTCGACGCGCAATCGGCCGGTGAATGTGATGGCGCGGCCCTCCTCCATCTGCTGATCTTCGACAGACATGATATCGATGACTCGCGCCCGCAATGCGCTGAGTTCGTCTACCCGGATCGTTGGCCCTGTCTCGCGGGCCGGCTGAACGTTCGTCTCCATTCGTTTTCCTGTTCGATTGTGCTGGTTGCCGGGTCAGCGCAATGGATACCTTCAAGCAAGGGGAGCAATCTGCCACGCGCAACAACTCGACTATATTACCAGTTGCCCGCTCGGACATCATTTCGTCTGATGCGGCAATCAATCATCGCTTCGAGAAGCAGGGCGCAGATGGGGCAATCATTGTCGTATCGCGGCGCCGAGGCATTTCAACATGCAGGATGAACTGACCACAATAGCCGGTCACACGCAGCTCAGCAGTGTGGACGGGCTGGCCGGCCGGCTGGCCATTCGCGGCTACCCGATCGAGGAACTGGCCGGGCGCGTTGCCTATGAGGAGGCCGCGTATCTGCTCTGGCATGGCGAGCTGCCGGATGCGCCGGCGCTGTCCGCGTTCGCCGGCGCGCTGGCGTCGCGGCGCGCGTTGCATCCCGCCAGTCTGGAGCTGTTGAGGGCTTGCGCTGCCGAGCGCGTAGCGCCCATGGATGCGATTGGCATGGCTGCCGGCACGCTGGGATTGGGCCTTGCGCCAGATGACGCGCCCATGACCCTTGTGGCCCGTTTCCCAACGCTGGTCGCGGCGTATTGGCGATTGTTGAACGGCCATGATCCGATCGCCCCGCGCGCCGATCTGGGTCACACTGCCAACTATCTCTACATGCTGGATGGGCAACTACCGAACGCCGGGCGCGTGAAGGCGGTCGAAACGTATCTCGTCACACTGATCGATCACGGCATCAGCGCGTCCACATTCGCGGCGCGGGTCATCATATCCACGCAATCGGATGTGATCGCGGCGGTGGCCGGCGCCATAGGCGCGTTGAAGGGGCCGCTGCATGGCGGCGCGCCGGGACCAACATTGCGCATGGTGCTGGAGATTGGCAGCCCTGATCGTGTCGAATTCTGTTTGCGCGACAGGCTGGCGCGCGGCGAGCGGCTGATGGGCTTCGGCCACCGCGACTACAAAGTGCGCGATCCGCGCTGCGGCGTGCTGGCAGCGGCAGCGGAAGCGGTGTATCAGGCGGAGGGGGACATGGCGACGTATGCGCTGGCGCGCCAGGTGGAGGAAGTGGCCGTGCGGCTGCTGGCGGAACACAAGCCGGGGCGCCGGCTGTGCGCGAATGTGGAGTTCTACGCCAGTCTGCTCATGCACGGCGCCGGCCTGCCGGCCGAGTTGTTCACGCCCACGTTTGCCGTCGCGCGCGCAGCCGGCTGGGTGGCGCACTGCCTGGAACAGCAACGCGCCAATCGTATGCTGCAACCGCAGACGGTGTACACGGGGCCGCTGGGCCGGCGCTGGGTTCCGATTGAGCAGAGGTTGCCAAAGGCGGGGTAGCGTTGCCATGCTTATTGCCCTCTCCTTTGTCCAGGCCCGTCGGGCGCTCGCGGCTCGCCGATCCGGGCGATCCCGTGTGGCGCTGTCGCTCGACCTCGGCCTCAGCGTCGTTGAAGTCGAGATGGATGAGGCCGGCCTCATATTGCCCGGCGGAGCGCATGTCACGTGGGCGCGCCTCGAAGAGGTTGCCGCCGCCGAATCGAGTTGCTTCAGGGTGGAAGCTGACGGGGGCATTCGCAAGATTCAAACCTTCTCCCCGTTGACTCAGCGCCACTACAGCCTGTACCCGACTGCCGGCGCGCCTGCCATGCTTGTGTCCGGTCTGCCGATGCATCGCATCAAGGACACCGAGCCGCAACGCGACGCGCTCAGCAAGATCAGGGCTGCCGGCCTGTCGCAGGGCGGCGCGGAGTGGCGCGTGCTGGACACCTGCACCGGCCTGGGCTACACCGCCATCGAGGCGGCCAAAACAGCCGGCGAAGTGGTGACGATCGAACTGGACCCCGCCGCGCAGGAAATCGCCCGCCAGAATCCGTGGTCATGGCGCTTGTTCGCAGCCGCCAATATCCGCCAGATCATCGGCGACAGCGCCGAGGTCATCGCACAATTCGAAGCGGCGTCCTTCGCGCGGATCATCCATGATCCGCCCACTTTTGCCCTGGCCGGCGATTTGTACTCCAGCGCGTTCTATCACGAGATGTGGCGCGTGCTTCGGCTGGGCGGGCGGGTGTTTCATTACATCGGCGACCTGGACAGCAAGTCGGGCAACCGTGTGGCGCGCGGCGTGGTGGAACGTTTGCAACAGGCCGGCTTCGCGCGCGTCCTGCCGCGCAACGAGGCGTTCGGCGTGGTGGCGATCAAAGAATAAATAAACGTCAGCCCGCCAGTTCCCGCCTGGCCTGGCTCACGTCCACCAGATGCGCCGGCCCGCCAATGTCACCCTCGATCGCGTCGAAGCCCAGGCTGCGCACATGCGACGCCACGCGATCCACCATGTCGCGGCGCGTCAGCAGCACCACAGTTGGCCCCGTGTCGGTCGAGGCGTACACCGGCGCGCCTTTCGCCCGCAATTCGTTGCAGGCGCGGAACAGCGTCAGATTTTCCGGCTCCCACGCGAAGATTTTGTGATCGTCGCTCCCGGTCATGGTGATTGCGTGCAACTGGATGCTGTCCAGTTCGGCCAGCCGGCCCACCGTTTGCCAGTCGCCGGCCTGCACGGCGTCAATGCAGCGCAACGTCTCTGCGCGCCGGTTCAGCATCCAGCATTTGAACAGCGGGCTGTTTGGCGCGTCGGCGTGCGCAAGTTCGGTCTTGAGGCCGATGCGCGAATCGATTGGCACGGTGATCAGGCGCATCTCGGCAAGCTGATTGGCGTTGTCGAGCCGCACGGCGAAACTGTCTTCCGGCGCGATGCCGGGGTAGGACAACCACAGTGACACGCCGCCGGTGGCGCTGCGACACCCCGACCCGGCCAGCAGACGCGCCATGCTGCTCACAAAGCGCGTGTTGGCAGTTGCCTCCGGCCCCAGCGCCGCCGCAATGGCCGCCATGGCCAGCGCCGCCGACCCCGACGCGCTGGTGCCCAGCCCCTTGCCCGTCCTGCCGCCGCGCGCCACATTTTTTGAGATAACGCGCGCGCGCGTCGTCATGCACGCTGCCCATCGCACCGCGTCCAGGCTCTGCTTCACGCGCTCCAGGTCGCGGCCGGTTGCCGTCATCCCGCCGATCACCGCCACATCGTCCGGCAAATCCGGGTCGAACTCGACCAGCGTCAGTGTGTAGGCGGCGTCGTTGCACACCGAGATGCTGGGCAGGTAGGCGATGCGCCACACCCAGTCGGTCATGCCGTGATATTTCAGCACGCCCTGCATTGGATGCGCGCGGGCAGCGGCAACACCGCGCGGGTTGCCGGGCCGGTCGAGCAATGGATAATCGGGAAACGTAATGCCGTGCTGCTGCAGGGCGCTCAGGATGTCCGCGTGCGCTGCGCGCATCGGGGCAATCATGTCCGCGCAGGTGTCTGGAATGTGTGTCGCCATGAGGCCGTCCCTTGTTCTGGCCGGCAGTCTATCACTCTGCGGCGCGCTGCTGTGACAGCGCGCCGCCAGTGGATTGAATCGATCTGTGATGAACCCGCAACCTTCCCTGATTGATTGGACCGGCGCGCCTGTATCGCGCGCGCCTGATCGCCTGATGGCTTCAGCCAGCGCCATCATATTCGACGATGCCGGGCGCGTATTGCTCATGCTGCGCGCCGACAACCAGCACTGGGGCATTCCCGGCGGGCGCGCTGAAATCGGCGAGTCGATCGCGCAGACTGTCGTCCGTGAAGTAGCCGAGGAGACCGGCCTGCGTGTGTCGGTCAAGCGCCTGATCGGCGTCTACTCTGACCCGGCGCGTTACAGCATTGCCGCGTATCCCAACGGCGACACGGTTCAATTCGTCAACGTGTGCTTCGAGTGTGTCGTCGAAGGCGGCGCGCTCTGTGGATCGGAAGAAGGGCGCGAGCTGAGATTCTTCGACCCGCAGCAGTTGCCAGCCAATACGCTTCTGGCGCACCGGCTGCGCATCGACGACGCCCTGGCCCGGCGCGAAGCGGCGTTCATCCGATAGATTTCCGAATAGATTCCCGGAGTCTTGAAGGCTCCGGGAATCTATAGCGTCTGCCCTAACGCGCCACAAACTCCAGAGTCAGTTTGGCGTCGTCTTCGGCGCGCAGGATGCCGGCGATGCTCGGCGCCGCAAAGTTGAAACTGCTCATCTTGATCTGGGTTGTGGCCGTGCCAACGAGCTGGCTGCCATCGTAACGCGCTACCACGTCCCAGGTGACCGGGATGGTGGTGTCGCGCACGGTCATGTCGCCGGTCATTTTGAAAGTCAGCTCCTGCCCGATCTCGTAGCTGGCGGGAAGCCCTTCATAGGCGGTGGGGACGAATTTGGCGAGCGGATACTTTGCCGACTCCAGCCAGTTGCCACGAATGGCGCTGTCGCGGCGGTCGCTGTCTGATTTGAGCGCGCTGATATCGACGGTGATTTCGCCCACGATGGTGTTGACGGGGTTTTGAGGGTCGAGCGTAATGTCGCCGTTGACGATCGTGGTCACGCCGATGGCTGTCGCCAGCTTGTTGTTCTGATTGAGGAACGTTTCGTCCACGGCATACGAAGCTTTGGATTCATCCGGGACAATCTTCAAGGTGATGGTGGACGCGCCGGCAGGGGCCGGCTCGGCAGCGGCAGTTGCCTCAGCCGGGGCGGCGCTTTCGGTTGGGGTTGCGGCCGGTGCAACCGTGGGCGCTGCGGGTTGCGATTGTGTTGTTGCGGTCGGCGCGGCAGTTGGCGCCGGCGCAGCGCCACATGCGCTCAGCGCAATGGCGCCGGCAAGAACGCTCCCGATCATCATCCGATACGCTGCTGATTGCTTCATCTCTCTACACTCCTTATTCCGTCATGGCGTGACGCACGGTGAATCTGCCCTTCAGTCCAACTCGGGCATTGTGAGGCCGGCGTCGCGCAAAACAATGAGTTTGCACACGCTTGTTAGCCTCGCGTGAATCTTTCCGGGCAGTCTGATGAGAATAACGAGCGAGAGAGTGAGCGGAAGGTGAGAACTCCCTGAGAGATTGTAAGGCGTTCTGTCCGGCTGCTGATGCTTCAGCGCCGCAATGATGCGCTGACGGTTGTTCATCATGTTTTCCCCCTTGCGAATAGGTGCCGGACGCCCAGGATCTTATCCACGTCGAGACGATCCTCCATCCCCGGCCAGCCGCTCCATGTATGCCCGAATCGGCGGCACGGCCAGCAGCCGGTCGCGGAAGAAGTCGTTGGCGATGTCGATCAGCTCGGTGCGCGCCGTCTCCGCCAGATCGACAAAAGCCTGGCCGGTCTGGCGCAGCGACAGCGCCTTGCGGAGTTGTAGCAGGCGGCCGGCGATCGCCTTCTCTTCCTCGCCTTCCAGCGCGTCGATCACGGTGAAGATGAGCTGGTCGGCCTGGGCAATGAGGTTTTCCAGCGCCATGTCCTGACCCAGGTGCAGCGCCTCATCCAGCGAGCGCACCAATGCCCAGCCCTGATAAAGCGCCGCCGCCGGCTCGTCGAACAGTTCGCGCACATAGGCCGCCTCGACGTACTGGCCGTTCAGCCGAAAGATGTTGTACAGCCGTTTGGCCACCTTGCCATAGTTCACGTCCTCGGCCAGATATTTGCGCACTTCCTTTTCCAGTTGGCCGATGTAGTGATCGACGGCGTCCGCCGCAACCTGTTTGGCCAGTTTGGCGAAGATGGGGATCGACGCCGCCTCCAGATAGACTTCCTGGAAGTACGGATCGAGATAGCCGTCCAGGGGCGTGATCGCGCCGTCGGGAGCTTCCCAGGTCACGTCGAACATATTGCTGGCGTTGGCCAGCCGGCCGCGTTGCGGATCGGCGATGATCCAATCCATCTTGCACCAGCCGGGGTCCTGCGCCACCTCGTCCCACGTGATGACAGCCGGCGCGCCGTCCAGTCGCTCGACTTCCACACGCCCGGCCTGCACTTCTTCCGCCGTCCAGCCGATGGAGCTGCCGGCCTTGAGCTTGCGCCCGTTGCGCATCACCTCATACGGGTAATTGCCGAAGCGCACCTGGATCAACTGATACGTCGGCCCCTTGAGCGTGCCCAGCGCCTTGTCGCGCAGCACGCGCGCCAGGATGCGGCAGGCTTCCTCGCGCGATAACGCGCGAATGTTCACCCGCTCAAAGTAGTCGGCGTCGCCGGGGTACGTCTGCACTTTGGATTGCGCCGCCGAGCCGGACAACGAAAGCGCCGTCTCGACCACGCCCGGCTCGTCGTAGATCTCCACCAGCCGGCCCACCTCGCGGAAATGCTCCAGCTCAGCCGGACTGAAGTCGAGCATGGTGATCTTGTGGCCGAAGACGCCGGACCGCGTGTCGTATTCCACCGCGTCGGCGCTATGTCCGACGGCCATGGCCGCCAGCCATTGCAGCGCCTCTTCCTCATCGATCTCGACGCCCATGCGCCGGGCTGATTCAATGATCTGCGCGAGTTCCTGTTGTGGCGTCGTGTGTCGTTCGGGTTGCGCTGCGTCGGCCATTTGAGTTGTCCTCCTGATTTTGTGAAACCACGTCCCCTGAGCGCGCGGGCCGGCTGCGCGATTTCCATCACGCCGCCATGACTGCTTTGGCAAAGCCGGCCACAAACAGGCGCGGCGCCACCGGCCCGGCGCAATTGAACACAATGCCGTCGATCGGCAGGCTCTGCAAATCGTCGAAGAGAATCTCTCCTGAAGTCTTCACCGTTTGCGCCTCAAACTTCAGCCCGCCATCGCCCCGATCGCGCAGAAATGCGTCGAGCGTGTCCGGCGCAGTGAATACGGCGGCCAGCTTGCGTCCGCGCTTGTCGGGGGCCAGGGTCAGCGCGCGCCCCTCGCCTTCGAGTCGTTGCGTCACAACGTAGAAGGCGTCGAAGCGTTTGATCAGACTGAGGTCGGGCTGCGGCGTTGCCAGGGTGCGCTCCACTTTCACGGCGCGCGCCCACTGCTGCAGCGCCGGGATCTGATCGCCGCGATAGTGCAATTCGGGCGGCGAGTACGCATTGACGCGGATGACATCCACTTCGTCGGGCAGGTTGGCAAATAACTCGTCGCCGGCGATGGTGATGAAGTGCTCGCCCAGCGCCCCTGCGCCGACCGTTGCCAGACAGTCGGCATACGCCTGCCTGTCTGTGCACAGAAACAAATAGCGCTGCCCCGCGCTATCCTTCAGCCGCAACAGCGCAATCTGCCCGCGCTCGTCGCGCGCAGCCGGCACATGCCAGCCGGCGTGATCCAGGAACAGCCGGAGCAGCGCATGGCTCGACCGGCTGCCGTCCAGAGTGGCCTGCATGGCCTGCCGAAGATCGTGGTCGTTCACGGGTCGTCATCCTGCCCACAGCAAAGGGCTCCGGGTGATTGTACCCATAAGAAATGCGCCCATCGCTGTCCGGTTCGTGGAGGTCGCGCGTTGCGCCGTCTCAATCTTCGATCGCCGCCTGTTGCGTGTTGATCTGCCGGATGATGGCCGGGTCGAACTTGGGCTTGCGCTGGCAGGTGTGCAACCCGTTCACCTCCTGCTCGACATCGGTGAGCTGGGTGTAGCAGAAGCCGAACATGTTCGGGTTGCAGAGCAGCGTCTCGGTCAGCGCCCTGTAGCGCGCCAGAAATTCCTCCGCGCTGCGCGGGCGGTTGCCGTAGCCCCAACTCCTGTCGTCGGACTGCCCGGGGTTCCACCAGATGCCGCCATACTCAGAGACGAAGTAGGGTTGTCCCTGATACGGCGCGTCGTGCTGGGGGAAATTGCGCCAGGCGTCTTCGCCCGTCAACTTGAACAGCTCGTAGGTCTGCGCAAAGCGAGCCGGGTCCTGCTCGTAGTTGTGGCAGTCGTAGATGTCGGTTTCGACGTGCACGTAGCCGCTGGCGTCGATGACGGGCCGCGTCTGGTCGAGCGTCTTGGTGATGCGGTAAACCGCGCGCAGGAGTTCCGGATTTTGATGGGTCGGCGTTTCGTTGAAGGGGCACCAGCCGATGATGGATGGGTGATTGAAGTCGCGCTCGACCACTTCGACCCACTCCGGCAGGAAGCGCTCCAGCGCCTGCGGGTGGGCCGTGTCGATCCCCCAACTGGGGAATTCGCCCCACACCAGGTAGCCCAGCCGGTCGGCCCAGCACAGGAATCGCTCTTCGAACACTTTCTGGTGCAGCCGGGCGCCGTTGAAGCCCATCGCCATCGATAGTTCGATATCCCGGCGCAGCGCCTCGTCGCTGGGCGCAGTGTAGATGCCATCGGGGTAGAAGCCCTGATCCAGAATCAGGCGTTGAAAAACCGAACGGTTGTTGATGAGCACACGCTTGCCCGCGATGCGCACATCGCGCAATCCGAAGTAGCTCTGCGCCTCATCCACGACCTGATCGCCCTGTCTGAGGGTGAACGTGATGTCGTACAGGAACGGGTCGCCCGGCCCCCACAGGCGCGGGTTGGGCACGCTCAACGTGAAGGCGCACTGCCCGTTGGCGCTGATGGCTGTTTCGGTCTGGCACACAGGCGCCCCCTCAGCCGAGACCGCCGCGCGCAGGGTCAACCCCTCGGCAGGGCCGTCGACGCCGATGTGGACGGTCAGGCTGCCCTGGTTGGGGTCTGTGAAGTAGCGCGGCCGGCGCAGACAGGTGGAGGGGACGGCCTCGAGCCACACGGTTTGCCAGATGCCGGTCGTGCGTGTGTAGAAGCAGGCGTAGGACTCGTAGCGATCGGACTGCTTGCCGGTTGGCTGCAGGGGGCTGCGCGTGTCGTCGGCGGCGAACACAGTCAGCGTGTTCTGGCCAGGGGCGAGGTAAGGCGTGATTTCGAGCGTGAAGGAGGCATAGCCGCCCAGATGCCGGCCGGCCAACTGCCCATTGACCCACACCGTTGCGGCGTAGTCCACCGCGCCGAAGTGCGCCAGAATGCGCCTGCCCTGCCAGTCTTCGGGCAGGGTGAACGCGCGCCGGTACCACACGCCGGCCATGAAGTCCTTGTCGCCGATGCCGGACAGTTCACTTTCCGGGCAGAAGGGCACGGTGATCGTCCCGGCGAACAGCTTGCCCTGGTGCAATCCACGCTCCAGGCCCGATAGTCCGGGGTCGATCTCGAATTCCCACGCGCCGTTCAGGTTCTGCCAATCGGCCCGAACCCACTGAGGGCGGGGATATTCCGGGCGAGGCGTTTCGTTTCCCATCTTGCTTTAATCCTCTTGTGATTGGATTTACGCATCATAGTCTGACTGCGGCAAGCGGGCGAAGCCGATGCTTTTGGGCAAACTGTCCGTCGTCTATGCGCGCAACAAGCCACGCTGAAGATAGACCCCGGCTGCTTCGCGCACCCAGCGGCCCGTCTCGACCGCCCCGTACATTTGTTCCAACCGCGTTGCCAGCGCAATGATCTCGGCATACGTCGAGCGCCCCGGCCGCAGCGCCTCGTACATCTGCAATAACTCATCGTTGGGCACGGCGGTCAACTCGGCTGCGCGCGCCAGCGCGTCGGCCAGTTGCGGGTAGCCGGCCTGCCGGGCAATCCGGGCCTGCGCGCGCAACGTCTCCGCGCTGATCTGCAAATCGGCAAAGCTGAGTTCGCCGGCCCGCAGCGCATCCGGCGTGATCCCCATCAACGGTCTCCCGCTGGCTGCCTGCACTCGCTCAGTGGCATTCTCGCCCAACGGATACGCATACTCCATACGCTCTCCATCCTCCACCTTCAACCCGCCTCAATCGTCAATCGTCAATTGACAATCGTCAATTCCAAATCGTCACACGTCCGGCTCCCAGTCGAACCACAATTCAGCGGGCGGTTGCTCGCGCACCGCTTCCGTCTCGCGCCGGTGCAGCAACGTGGTCTTGACGATCAACCGCAAGCGCGCCCAGTTATCGACCTGCACCGGCACAGGCGTCACGGCCAGTCCTTTGGCGTAACGGGCCGCGTTTTGGCCGATCTGTTCGTAGCTTTGCAATGTCAGGCTGGGCGACTGTGGAAACAGTTCCAGATTGTTCAGCCGGGGCAGGCCGCGTTTCTGGATCATCGCTGTGCCGCGCGATTGCAGGCCGATGGCAATGCCCGATCCGCTCAGTTGCGCGCCGGCGTGCGCAATGGCGGCCAGATCGGCGCTGTGATAGACCTTGACCACGCGCCCGAACAGGCCCTCTCTGGCGATGCCGGTCAGGAGGGCGGCCAGCACGTCTTCGTGCGACAACCCGCCGATGGTGCGGATGAGCGATGCGCCAAACGCCGGCCCAACCGCGACCACGACTTCAGGCTGAGTCACGACCCGCGCCGGCCCGATCTCGCGCAGGGTGGGCAGCGGCTGACCGATGTTGTCATCTATAAAATCGCGCGGCGAGCGGGCCTGCGGCACGCGCTGGATTTCATCCCAGCGCGCGCCTTCGACGCGATAGCCGGTGCCGGGGCCGCGATAGTCGTTGGGATCGTTAATCGCGCTGCGCACGCCAAAGCGCGCCGGGCTGCCGTCTTGTGGCGCGAAGATGGCCGACGGTTGCAGATAGTCGCCGGCCACGCGCTGCCGGCCCATCTCCAGCACGTTTGCGGCAATGTCATCGAAGCCGCGCCGTTGCAACGCGCGCGCAATGTCGAGCATCGTGATCGCGCTGTTCAGGAAGCGGTCGGCGGCAGCCAGGTCGGCCGCCACATCGCGCGCCGGCATATCGTCGCTGCTGTGGCCGGTTGTGGCCGCCTCGACTTCTTCATCCGTCACCGGCGGCAATCCCAGTTCTGCGAACACGGCTTGAATCGCTTGCGCCGCCCGGCGACGCACAGCCAGCGCGCTGTCTTCGCGGATCGGGCGCAGGCCGGCGTCGATCTGCATGTCGCGCTGGAGGATGGCCCAGTCGTCAAAATCCTCGGCGTCGAAGTTGCCGCCGCCGAACAGGTTGTCGCGGCGCGGCACGGCGCTGTAGCCGGAAGTGATGAAGTCTGTGCCAGGGAGCAGTTGCAGCATCAGCTTGGCCGTTTTGCGGATGGCCGAATGCGAGGCCAGCGCGTCGTTGCCTGACGCCACTTCGAGGCCGAGCATGGCGGCCAGCAGATTTTCGGCCAGCACGGCGCGCACGCCGCCCGGCAGCGATTCGGGCAGCGCAATGCACGAGATCGACCCGTTTTGCACGCCCTGGCTGCCGGCTCCGCGCGTCACCAGCAGACAGCGCGCTTCCAGATACAACATCGAACAGCCCTCGGCGTGCCCCATTAACGCTTCTGACCCTGTGCCGGAGGTGAAGCGAATCTTGACCCCGCGCGAAGCGTAGGCCGCAGCCAGAAACGCTTTCGACCACGGCGTGTCGTCGCCGTCCACGAAGGCGCGCTCTGTGCCATACACCGACAGCGTTTCGGCGTAACTGGTCAGTCCCTTCAGCGCCAGGCGCAGGCCCAGCGATTCTTCAACCGAGCATTGTGTCAGCGCGCCGCCGGCCCCGGTTTGCGCGCCGATCAGGATGGAAAGCGCGTTAAACGGGGCATAGCGCGCAATGCCGACGGTTGTTTCAATTTCGGCAAAGCCGCGCAGCGCGGCCTCAGCGGCATCGGCGGCCAGCAGCGCGGGATGATGGCGGCGATTGGTGACGTGCGCCTGGTTAGCCGGCGCGCGGCGCTGGCGCATCTTCGCCAGCCCCATCATCATCTCCAGCGCGTTCATGCCGGCGATGATGTCAACCAGTTTGGCCGGCGTGCAGCCGCCGGCCAGCCGCTGAATCTGGGCGCGCGGGACGTTGATATCCACCAGCATGCGCGCCAGCTCCAGCGACGGTGTCGCCATCGCCTGCTCCGCCACAGCCAGGTCCAGGCCGTGATCTGCAATGAAGAGATCGAGCGTGTCGAATTGCGCGCGCGGCTTGCCGTCCATCTCAACCACGCGCCCGCCCTCGATGCGCAGGCTGGGCCGGGGATCGCGCGGGCTATCGGCGACGCTCAGGCCGGCTTCGGGCCACGGCTCGACATACGTCTCTTTGTTGATGTCGCGCTCGGCAAGCAGGGCGAAACGTTTGGAGCGGGTCATCTGCTGTCACCTGAGACACAAGGATCTGCAAACAGGTTGAGGCCGATTATCCATGCCGGCCTGTGGCATGAGCAAGGAGCAAGGACAAGCCCGGCGGCTTGCCCTACACACAACCCCGCCCGGCCCGGCAATGGATATTGAATCTCGCGGCAAACGTTTCAAGCGCCGGGTCACATGTCCGGGCGACGAAGTGCGCATTGCAAGCCATCATTGTGATAGAGGCCGGCGCGCTATCTGCCGCGCCGGCGCTGCTTCATGGTCGAGCCGCGCCTCGACCAGCAAACGATAGCGATACGACCAGGTGTCTTCGTCCCAGCCGGCGCACGTGAGCAGCAACAGCGCGCGGCCATCGCGGCGATAGATGGATTTGACATCGCCGGGCCGCAGGAGGAACTGGCCTGTCACGCGGTAGCGCCATTCATGGCCGTCGCGGGCGCGCAACACAACCAGCGCGCCGGGGCGCAGGCTGCCCAGGCCATAGAAAGGCCCGCGCTGATCGCCCTCCAGCGTGACATGGCCGGCAATGACCATCGCCAGGTCATCGCCGGGCCGGCGGCCGGTTGTTTCCAGCAGCCCCACTTCATGCGCGCCGAGTCGCGCCTCATCCCAGGCGCCGTTCACGACGGGCAATCGTGTCAGGGGGACAGATGACAGACCCAGCGCCGGAATGTCCAGGCGAACCGCGTCTGCGCTTTCGCGCGCGGAAAGCGGCGTGAAGCCCGCTGCTGCCGGCATCAGCGCCAGCAGCGCGATGCACACGCCGGCGTTCAGGCGCCGTCCTTTCATCTGCGACCTGTTCCGGGCAACTGGCCCGGCACAATCAGCGTGCGCGTCGTGTTCGATTGCGTCACGCCACGGCTGCTGGTGAGCGACGCTGTGTTGAGCAGCGTGTCCGGCGGGCGGGCGCGATCGTTGACGCGCGCTGTGATTTGGATGGCGACACGCTCGCCAGGCCCCATGTCGCCGAGCGCCAGCGTCCATGTGTTGGCGGCAGGATCGAAGCTGAACGTTCCGCGCGGCACGCTGGCGCTCAGATAATCCACCAGTGGGGACAGGGCATCGCTAACGATTGCCTGGCTGATAGCCACCGGATTGGGGTTGATGATCTCAATGGTGAAGAGGATGATATCGCCTGGCTGGGCCTGCTCGAGATTGACCTGCTTGATGATGTAAGGGTCGAGCAGGATAGGCTGAGGGGTTGCCGTTGCAGCCGCTGTCGGCGCGCCTGTCGAGGCAGGGGTAGGCGTATCGGTCGGCGTCGGACCTGGCGTTTGGGTCGGGGTCTCGGTCGGCGTTGGGGTATCGGTCGGTGTGGCCGTCTCGGTTGGCGTCGGGGTGTCGGTGGGTGTGGGGGTCTCGGTGAAGCCGGCCGGCATTGCTGGCGACACAGGGGCAGGCTGGCCGGCCAGCGCCATCATGACAGCGGCAGCCAGAGACAGCGTCACAACCAGAACCAGGGCGGACTTGAATTTGCTCATGGATATGTTTCTCCTGTGTTCAGATGTGCCGCCTATCGGCGGGTTACGGGCAGAACAAGAGTGTGCGTTGCCCAATGCTGAGCCGGCGCCAGCGCCGGATCGCCCAGCAGGATATAGGTGTCGATCAGGTCGAGGAACAGCCCGCCGGCAGCCAGATTGAGCAGGCCGGCCCAGGCCGCGTCGCCGACGCGCTCGCCATCCAACCAGCGCGAGACAAAGCCGGCCCCAAGCGCCTCATGCCCTGTTGACAGAGTCAGGCCGGCGCTGCCCCACGTCGCAACGGCGCCGCGATCCACAGCGCGCACCAGCGTCTCATCGAGCGCGTCTTGCAGTTCATGAAAACGGCCGGTGTAACACGTCAGCCCGATGACAACCGGCAAGCCGGCGGCAGGCGCCAGGCTGCTCACATCATCGCGGTGAAGCAGGCGCTCGACCGCCCACTGGCGCGGGGATGCGTGGCCGAGATAGGCAATCAGACGGGCGCGCGGCCACTGCTCAAACAGGATGGCGCGTGTGGCGGTGAACGCTGCCGGAGAGGTCATGGCGGCCGTCACAGTCAGTATGCTCGCGGGGGCAAGGCCGGCCAGCGTTTGCGCCATGAGCGGAAAGTTGCCGGCGCTATCAGCGTTATCGGCCACAAACAGCGCGCGGCGATCCGCCAGAGTGAGCAAAGCGTCTTCGTAAGCCAGCGTCTTGCTCACCAGCGCGCGCGTCTCTGTAATTGTGCGAACCGGCCAACGCCCTATCGCCATATCTGGAAGCGCATCATCGCCATCGATTGTTGCGAAACGATTGTCGGCAGCCGTCTCACCCAGCATCGGATCAACCTCTGCCAGGAAGGGCGGCAGCAATGTGGCGGGAGAGGCGGCAAGATACCGGCGCGGGTCCAACGAGCCATCGCCCACCAGCAGGACATAGGCCGGACGCGCCTCCGTTGATGTTGCGGCGTGGTAGCGGTCAGAGAGGTAAGCGCGTATGGCCCAGGGATTCATCCGTCCGTCGCCATAGTGATCGTAGAGGGCCTGTGTGGTCTGTGTCACGACCAGGAATCCCTGCGTCTGGCGGCGGGCGACGAGCGATGCGAGCGCCGGCAACAGATCGGCATGAGCGATCACGTGGTAGTTGCCCTGGGCAGGGTTGAGCCACGCCGCCGGACGCACGCGCGCCGGCGCGTCAGGAGCCGCAAATGCGCTGTACTGGCGCGGCAGCCCGTCGGCGGGATCGCCAAAGCGCGCGCCGGCTTCAGACGCCAGTGGAATGGTTTGCCAGTCGCTGAGCAGGAGCGGGGAAAGCGGCGCCGTCACATCCAGCAAATAAGCCGGGACAAAGGGCAGACTGTAAGCGCGGCGTTGCGAGCGGCCCTGATGTGTCACCCCTGTCTGCGGCGCGGCGCTGGTCGCGCGCAGGCTCACGGCGTCGATCCACGCGCCTTCGACATCGACGCCGGCCAATCCCGGCAGCGTGACGCTCATCACAGAAGACGTGGTGAGCAAGCCGGCCGCCACAGCGAAAGTGGCCGTCACTGCCTGCCTGCCATCCCACACCGATTCCCCCAGCGCGACACCATTCAGCCAGACCTGCGCGCGATGATCTGGAGAGGGCGGCGGGTCGGTGAATCCGGCCAGCCAGACCGTGAGGCTGGCCGGCGCGCTCAGGTCAAGGCCGGCAGTGTTCAGCGCATGCGTCCATGTCTCGCCCCGACGCAGGGCAACCCACGCCCAGCGATCGCCGTCGCGCAGCAGCGGGGGGCGGCAGCCGCAATCGGGGGTATACAGCACATTGCGCTCATCGAGGCGGCTGACGCGCAGTGTGCTGATCGGCAACGAGTCAGGGGACGCGGAGCGCCGCGACATTTGCGGCGGCGCGGCGGCAATTTCCAGCACCCAGGTGTCGTGATCGGCATAGCGGCTGAAACGCGGCGCGGCGTAGAACAGCCAGCGCTCGCCCGGCTCGAACAGCGCATCATCATCGCCTTCCCATAGCATGGGCACTACCCCATCGCCCTGGCGCAGCCGCAACTGAAAGGGGGAGACAGCCGGCAGGCCGGCGGCATCGAGCATGGCGCGCGTCATCTGGACGAAGCCAGGCTGCGCCACATCCACGAATACTTGCGAGACGGTTTGTGTGGCGTCCGGGGCCATCTGCGCAGCCGATGGGCGGGAAGTGATCGTCGCGGTCGCTTGACGCGGATTCAACACACGCGCCGCAACTTGCCGCAGCAGAGCGTCTTCGGCTTTAACAGCTTGAGGCGCGGCCCGCGTGATTTGCGGCCACGCCACGCGCGCGTCCAGGCGTTCCACTCTGCGCCAGTTATTGCCGGCTTGAAACAGCGTGAACAGCAGGACGCGAGCAAGCGTAACGCCGCGCATCACGCCGGCATCTTCCACGCGCAGGGGCGCCGTCGGAGGGGCCTGCGCCGGCCAATCCAGCGACGGCGGCAACTGCGCCGGCCGGTCGCTTGAGCTTGCCGCTCGCCAGCGCATCTCTTCGATGGTGATCGATAGATCAGCCGCGCGCGTCTGCGGTGGCAGGGCGATCAACCAGGCCACATACGGCACAGCCGAGCCGTCCGGCAGCGGCCAGAGGAGAGGCGTCGAGCCGGCGGCGTCGGGCCATATGATGCGCACACCGTCGGGCAGCGCCTGCGCTTGCGCAGAAGGGGGGCGCTGCCCAAATGCGCCGGCGCACAGGGCCAGACAGATCACAACGATTACCGCGCGCGAGCGATGCATGACATTGTTGGAAAAGCGTCTGTCCACAGCGGATCACGACGCAGCAAAATGGCGTGAACCCACGGCGCCACTTTCATTCGGCGCGCACCACAGGCAGCCACGCGCGATAGGGCACACTGCCGACACGCGCCTGCACCGGGGGCTGATGCATGGTTTCGCGCCCACTCGTATCCACATCAGCCAGCCAGTACCACCACACGCCAGGCGCTGGAACCGTGTCCGTCACGGCGTAGCTGGCGCCCAGGGCGCCGCTCATGGCCGCCGGCACACTGCCCACCAACACGGCTTGAGCGGGGGCGTTCACCGCCGAGCGGTAGAGATTGAACTGGAAGTTGTCCTGCTCCGTCTCCGTCTCCCAGATCAGGCGCACATCAAGCTGATGCACGCCGGCCACGGCAAACAGACGCAGGGTCACCGCCGTCGGGACGTTGATCACTTCGGCGTCGTCTTCCGGCATGTTGGTCAGATTGTCATAGACATCCCGACCACCTTCTCTCACGCGCGCTACGTTGACTGTTGTGACGATGTCCGAAATCACGCGGAAGGTGACGGTAATCACGACGCTGTGTCCCGGCGCCAGCGGGCTGCCGAATCCATGCGGCGCAGGAGCGGTGAGATCGTCCCAGACCAGAAGGCCGGGGCTGACATCGTCCGGCGCGGGGACAGCCAGTGTGTAGCTCAACAGGTCGGTATCGAACTCATCCTCGACCGGCAGGCGAGCAATTGCGCTGGGGCCGGTGTTCGTGATGCGAATGGTGAAGGTGACGTAGTTGGGCGCAACATCATCCAGATCGGCGCCGACCAGCGTTTTCCGAATCGCCACACTGGGGCCGATGGGCGTCACGGGCGAGTCATCTGTGTTGTTGGATGGATTGTCGCCCGGCGTGTCGGTCGTCGTGACGGCTGTGTTAGTGAGCGGAACAGTCAGCATCACCGCCGGCGACACCGTCACGCGCACAGTGATGCTGACGCTCTGACCTGGCGCAAGGATGCCGAGCGACCATCTCAGAACGCTGCCGGCTACATGGTCGGGCGCCGGCGTGGCGGACTGGTAAATGATCCCCACGGGCAGCGCATCGGTCACGATCACGTTCCACGCCGGATGCGGTCCCAGATTGGTGACGATGAGCGTGTACGTCAACGGCGCGCCAGGCACAACAACGGCCGGCCCGCCTGTCTCGGCGCTGTTGTGTTTGCGCAACACCAGCTCGGCAGTGGCGGTCACGGGCGTGGTGACTGTGCCGGTGTTGTCGAGCGGGTCGTCGCCCGGCGTGCTGGTCGTCACGATAGCCGTGTTGGTCAGGATTGCGCCTGCCGGCGCCAGATTGCTCACCTGAGCTGTGACAGTCAACATGGCGCTGGCCCCGGCCGGCAATGCGCCCAGCGTCCAGGTGATGTGGGTCGGGCTGCCTGAACCGCCGCTGACGCCGGCGGGGGCAGGGTCTGCGCCGACAAGGTTAAGCAACGCCGGCAGTGTGTCCGTAACGACGACGTTCTGAGCGTCGCCTGGGCCGGTGTTCGTCACCAGCAGCGTGTACGTCAACATGCCGCCCGGCGCGGCCACAGCCGGCGCGACCGACTTGCTGAGACGAATCTGCGCTTCGACCACAACCGGCGTCGTGATCTGATCGGTGTCGGTCAGGCCACTGCTGTCTCCAATCGCGGCGAGGTTGAGCAGCAGCGTGCCGCTCGGCGTGTTCGAGTTTACACGCACGACCACTTGCACTGCGGATGTCGTGATCGGGTCGAGCGCGCCCAACGACCAGGTTAGCGTCTGGCCGCTCACAACACAGGCCGGCGCGCAACTTTGCAACGTCACGCTCGGCGGCAGGGTGTCGGTCAGGAGCACGCCGAGGGCGGGTTGGTTGCCGGTGACGGTATAGCGCAGTGTGTACGTGAGCAAAGTGCCCGCTTGCGCGGGGCCTGCCGGCTCGACATGCTTGCTCACGTCGAGCGCGTGGCTGCTGCTCACCGGCGTAGTCACGGTGTGGGTGTCGGTCAGGCCGGTCGTATCGCTGAGGAAGGCGGTGTTGACAATTTGCGTGCCGCTGATGAGCGGACGATTCACTTGCAACACAACTGTCAGCACGCCGGTAACCTGGGTCACGCCGCTGGCCGGCGGCAGCAGGGGCGGCGGGCCGAACTGCCAGACTATTGCGCCGGCGTTGCCCGCGCCTGGATCACTGGAAGGAGCGGGTGACGCGGAAACAAACGTCGTGTGGTCGGGCGTTGTGTCGCTGATGACGATCCCATCAACCGGCTCATCTCCGGTCAGCGTATACACGATGGTGCAGGTCAGCCATGCGCCGGCTTCCACCGCAGACGGCGACGCTCGCTTGTGAATCGCCAGCGTGTGGCCGGACACCAGCGAGTCAGTCACGATGGCGCTGGTCGGCGTCGGCGTTTCGGTGCTGGTCACAACGGCGCTGTTCACCAGCGTCAGGCCATTCGTCAACGGCAGGTTGACTGTGACAGCAAAGCTCAAGGTGACGGGCGTATTCGGCAGCAGGGCATTGATACCCCAGATCAGCAGCGGGGACGCTGCGTCGCTGGCAGAATCGCCGCCGGCAATCGAGCCGGGCACGTAGGTGGTGTTGGCCGGCGCAACGTCGCTGACGGTCACATTGCTGGCCGTTGCGTTGCCCAGATTCACTACGACGATTGTGTAACTCAACACGTCGCCCGGGCGCACAGGCGCGCCATTCGGATCGAGACTGGACTTGACGAGGCTGAGCTGCGGCAAACTGCCCACCGGCGTGGTAACGGTATCTGTGTCGGTGACGCCTTCTGTGCTGGTGACGTATCCTGTGTTCGTGAGCAGCGTGCCGTTGGGCAGCGGGCTGTTGACGGCAACCACCAGCGTCACCTGGCGCGACTCGCCGATACTCAATACGCCAAGCGTCCAGCTCACCACAGCCCCCGACACGCCACAGGGCGCCGGACTGCAAGCGACATAGGTGGTATTGAAGGGCACGGCGTCGGTAACCACGACACCCGTGGCTGAAACCACGCCGCCGGCTGTGACATGCAAGGTATAGGTCAACCACTCGCCGGCCTGCGTCAGCGCAGGCGTAAAGGACTTGACGATCTGCAAGGTGGGATATCCCAGATGCACGTTTGTGGTATCGCTGATTGGGCCGTAATGGCGGATCGCATCGCTGCCCGTCGGCGGCAGGCTGGACCAGCGGAGGGCGGCTTGATTGACCACATCCACGCCGGCCGGCGCCTCATCGGCGACGGCTACGCGATACCGCACTTGCAGCACACTGCCAGGCGGCAGAGCAAGGTCGAGGCTGAAGGTAATCAGCAGCGCGCCGCTGAGCGCATCCCAGGTCATGGTGTAGCTCGCCGAGGGGATGGGGCTGCCATCGAGCGTCAGGCTGAAAACGTCTGGCGGGACAGTGCGCAGGGCCGGCGGCAGCGTGTCGCTGAAGCGCAATCCATACGCTGCAGAGACCGTCGCGCTCGTCGCGTTGGTGATCGACACACTGTAGGTGAGGGTCTGGCCGGCGCCGACGGTGCTGCTGGTCGGCGGGTCGCTGGCCTTGACCAGCGTGAGCGCCGGCTCGGCGACGACGATCTGTGTTTCATTCGACGGCGCTGGCCCGCCGGCTTCGTGCTGCATGATCGCCACATTCGTGATGACCTGGCCGGCCAGCGCGCCCAGCGGGCTGGAAAGCGCGGCTGTGACGGTGATGTGGCGTTGTTCGCCGGCCGGGATGGCAGGATACGTGACGGTAAAGGCGCTGCCCGAAATGAACACCGTACCGTCGGGGCCGTCGATCACGCCAGACAATTGCAGGCGCGGCGGAATGTGGCCGGCGTCCAGCGCGTCGGTGACGGTCACAGCATACAGGGTGGCGCTGATCGGGGAGGCCGGCACAAGCAGTGTGTACGTAACCAGCGCGCCCAGGGTGGCGGTCGGCGGCGGGGTGAAGACCACTTCCTTGCGGATGCCGGGGTTGACCGTTTGCGCGCCGGCTGCGTGCGAGCCGCCGTTGTAAGGCCGGGTGATGGTGGTCGGCTGGGTGTCGCTCAACCAGGCATCGTAGCGCAAAGCCGCCTCATTCAACAGTGTGGTGTTGGCCGTGATCCAGTCGGCCACCCGGGTCACGATGGTGAGTGTGAGCGCTGTGTGCTGCAAGGGGCTATACGGCACGGTCGGCGTCAGATGATCGATGAGCCATGTCAGCACGCCGGTGGCGCCGGGGATGGGCGCAGGCTGCGCCAGCACCAGCGAGCTGACAGGCGCGTTGCCGGTCAATGTGTACGTCACCAGGCTCAGCCCGTTCGGCAGCGTGTCCGTCACGAGCAGATCGAAGCCCGGCCAGCGCGACTGGTTGGAAATGGTCAGGGTGAATGTCAGCAGATCGCCGGCGCCCACGAAGCACCCTGCGCGATGAATGCGCGTCACCAGCGCGTCGTCGAACAGACAGGCGCCGGCGGCGCAGTTGTTGGCATAGAACCCGACCGATCCCGCGCCGTGCGGCGTGTTGTCAACAACATCGAAATAGAGCTGGCCATCCACGTAAGCGCGGATGCGCAGGCCGCCTGCCACCTCGCTGACCTGCGCCTCCAGGTGATACCAGCGGTTGGTTATCGGCGCAAAGGTTGTTGTCACAGCCAGTTGAGCGAAGGTTCCTGCGGTCACTTTCTGCAATTCCAGATTTGTGCCGCCGTCGTTCTGGCGCAGGCGCAACAGATAGTAATTGTTCGGTGTGTGGCGGAAGACGATGCCGCGACTCGATGTGGTATCCGATGCCCACACGAGGGCGCTGTAGCTGAATTCAGAGGCCGCGAAGCTGCTGCGCGCCAGAATCGCGTTGGTCGCCGCGCCCCCTGTCCGTTGCGCTACGCCGTTGGCATTGTTCCATGTGCCGGCGATTGCCGTCCAGCCAGCCGGCGGACTGGCGCTCGCGCGATTGAAGTGATCCTGCATCAACGTCGCGTCACAGCCTGTCGCGGTTGTGGCCGTCTTGCCCAGATGCAGCAACGGTTCCTGCACGGCTACCGGCGATGTGTCTGAGAGCACAGTCGTCTGTCCATCATCCAGCAGACTCATACGGAGGGTGTTCGTCAGCGCCGCGCCGTCGAACACGGCGGGGATATTTTGAACAACAGCCGTCAGCACGCCGTCAATGCTGAGCGCGCCCGTCAACGTGCCGAGATTCCACACCACGTTGCCGGCGTTATACAAAGCCGGCGCGCTGCCCGGCGGCGCATTCGAGACAGTGAACGGGCCGCCCTGGTCTCCATCAATGTCCCAGGTGTACGTCAATGCCGCCGAGACATACCCCAGGCCGGCCGGCAAGGCGTCGGTCAGAATCACCGACTCGAAGATGTTTTCCACATCGCTGGAGTAGAAGGTGAAGGTGAAGACCAGCAGACTGCCCACGGTCGCCGTCTGTAGCGCCGGCCCTTTGTCAAACACGTCGCCGAGTGTGACGTAGGCGATGTCGCTCGCCGCAGCCGAAACACATCCACTGCCGCACGCGGAGGTGGCTGTAATGACGTTGCGGTTTGCGCCGCTGCTGGTGACAACCGCCGTCACCAGGGATGTGAACACGCCGCCCGGCGCCAGCGACGGTAACGACCAGGTGATGATATTGCCGCTCACCACGCCGCCGTTGCTGGCTGTCAGGCTGACAAAGGTCGAGCCGGCCACATCTGTGATCACCACGTTGAACGCTGCGCCCGACCCGGTGTTTGTCAAGCGCACCGTCCAGGTCACAGTCTGGCCGGCGACGCCGACTTGAGACGTGGGCGCCTTATCCAGTGTCAGAACCGGCGTCAGGACGGTCAGCGTCAGGGAAGCCGAAGCGGTGTAGCTCGCTGTGTCGGGGCAGTCTGGAGTATCGTCGTCGTAGCGCAAAACAGCGCTGAAAGCGCCGGAGGGAACGACACATGCGCCGCTCACCGTGTTGTTGCGCAGCTCAAGGGTGAGCGTTGTCAGGCCGCTGGGCAGCACTCCCCAGGTGTAGACCACCGTGCCGCCCAGATCGACGACGCTGGACGGCGGTGTGCTGGCGAGAATGGCGCCACTCAAGACATAGCCCGTGGGCAACGTATTGGTCAGCGCCACGTTGTAAGCCGGCGGGCCATCGTTGTTGAGCGTCACCGTGACCACGCCGCCGCACACGTTGAGCGCAGCCGGCGCGATCGAGGTGCCGATGCCGGGTTGATCGAACACAGGCCGGGTGCGCACACGCACGGTTTGCGCCGGCAATGAGAGGCGACATCCATCCGGGCATCCCCAGCTCACCTGCGCCGTGTTGATCGTGTCTGTGATGGCGCACCCATTGGGCGCGCTCACCACCGTGGTGAGGGTGAGCGCCACGCTCTGGTTTGGATTGAGCAAAGGAATCGACCACGTCAACACGCCGCCCAGGTCGCCCGGCAGCGCGCCGGTGAAACCGGGCGTCGCCGTGATCAGGATCAGATTGGCCGGCAGCGTGTCGGTCACGACCAGCAATTGAGCCGGCGCAGCCGCAGGGCCATTCGCAACCGTCACTGTGAACACCAGCGTCTCCCCCGGCTCTGCATACAGGTAGGTATTGGAAGGCGACGTGCGGCTCAGGTTTTGACCGATTTTGTCAATCGAGATATCAGCCTTGCGCGCCGTCATCAGGAAGAACGATGAATCCGTCAGATACGGATTGCCGCAGGTGTCACGATAGGCGGTCTGCACGCGCAATTGCCCGCCATCAAATGCGCAGGTGGCGCGCACGACAAAACGCACATACACCGTCTCTCCTGGCCGCACGCGCGATAAGAGCGCATCGAGCGGGGCGCCGTTGGCGGCGCTCCACCCCAGCGACAGTCCGCTGATAGCCGGGTCAGGGCCGGCCTGCCATTGGATGGTGTCCGTGCTGACCTCGGTGCTGCCCATGACGTAAGACAGGCCGGCCGGCAACGTTTCCGTCAACACGGCGTCGTACACGCTCAGCAGGCCGGCGTTGCGCACCGTCATGGTCACGGTGCGCGTGAAACAGGTGTCGATCGGTGAAAGGGTCTGATTGGTGTTGAGCAAAACCGTGGGGGGCAGCTCCACCACCGAGACGATGGGGCCGCTCGCCTGACAGGTCTGCCCCAGACAGCCCTGTGTTTGCAACAGACGATTGGTCAGATCATTGCAGCCGATGATTTCTGCCGTGTAACGGATGGTCAGCGTCTCTTTGGGTTGCACGGCCGGAATCAGCCATGTCACCAGATGAGTCGAAGTGATCATGCCGATGCCGCTGGTCGCGCCGAGGGATGAGGTGATCGTGGCGGTGACAAATTGCAGACCGCTGCCCAGTTGATCGGTCAGCACAACGCTGTAAGCCGGGCCGGCGCCGGTGTTTTTGGCGATCAATGTCCAGGTAACCAGGTCGCCCTGGGCGTAGATGATCTCCGGGAACTTGGTGAGCAATGACAAAGGCCCATAGGCAGGCGGCGCGGCCAGGGTTCCCCCGGCGCTGCAACTCTGGCGGTACACATCGTTGTCAGCGCACAGGCTGTCATAGTGAACAGCAGCTTGAAAGGGCGCAGGGCCGCTGGCGCAGCGCAGTTGGACGCGCAGGAGGACGGTGGCGGTGACTGCGCTGGTGAACGCATCGGCGTAGAACCAGTGATATCCCAGGGCGTCGGTCTGGGTCAAAACGGGCTGCGCGCCTCCAAAACCGAGCACATCGAGAACGGCATAGGTGGTGGTGGGGACATCGATGACAGCATCGTATGCGCCCACGGTGGAGGTGCGCTGCGCCGTCAGCGTCAGGGTGTAGACGCCGCAGGAGGCCACATTGGGCGGCAGTCCGGTCGCTGCCAGCGTCATGCGCGGCGCTTGTGTTTCAACCAGCGCGCCCTGTTCCAGAACACCGTCGGCGGCGCAGAAACCGTTGCCGGCAACCCCCAGATCCAAATAGGACCAGTCATACCAGGTGAAATCCTGGCAGGCTGAGGTTTCACTCACATTCGTGGTGTAGGTGATGATGAGCGTAGCGCCGGCGATGTCCGGGTTGCACGGCGGCGTGATGTTTGAAATCACCAGCGCGCTGCCGACTACTGCTTCTGAGAACGTCGCGCTGCACGAGATTGGCCCGTTGCCAACCCACACTGTCGCCAAACCGGGCGTGTAGGTTTGGTAAGCCAGGCTCTCCGTGAAGATCAGGCTGCTCCAGGTCGGGGTGACAACGAAGGCGCTGCCAAACGTGTAAACGTTGGTGAACGTCAGCGCGGAGGCCGCGCACACTTCGGCCGGCCCGGACACGGACTTGCTGCCGCGCGCTTCCGGTTCATCGCATTGAATCTGCGTGGTGGCCCGGGCGGTTGCCGTCTGCAAACAGTTCTGGCAGTCGCTGGCAGTGGCTGTGATGATGTTGGTCACCGGCAGGCCACACAGCGCGCAGCCCTGGGGCGCATCGACGATGGCAAAGACAGGCGTCAACACGGCGCTGCCGCTCAGCGTCCACGTGATAAACGTGTTGCCGCCTTGCGTGACGGTGACGCCGCCCGCCGGATCGAGCACAATCAGGCCAGCCGGCGCCTGGTCTGTCACGATGATATTGCCGGTGATGCCGCTGGCGTTTACTGTGACGACGGACGTGATCGGCTGGCCGCGATAAATGGCCGGCGGCATGGTCTTGCTGACGCTCAATTCGCCGGGGGCATTGCTCATCTGCCAGGAGGTCATTTGCGGGATCTCTGTGTACGGGAAGTGGCAGGCATCCTGATATTGCAGATCAAAGTTGAACTCGCCCTGGCGCGCGGCGGCGCAGATGTTGGCCGGCGCAGTGAGCGTAAACACAAGGGTGTGCGTCTGCCCCGGGGGGATGTCCGGCAACTGGAACGCGCCGCCGCTGTACGACGCCGGCGCAGCAACGCTGACCTGAAATGGCGCGAAGGTGGCCGCCAGCGTGGGCGAAATGGCCGCGCCATCGCCCGTGTTCGTGATGGGAATGGTGAACACCCCAAAGCCGGCGCAATAAGGCAGGTCGAACGCGGGCAAGGCATAATCGAGATTGGGGAAGCGCGGCCGCAGGTCGATACTGGCTTTGGCCTGCTGGGGCGCCTGGCAGGTCTGGCCTTCGCAACCCCACGTCGCCACCGCCAGATTATCCAGGCCGGCGCAGCTCATCACCTGCGCGGCAATCGTGAAGCTGCGCGACTGGCCGACGGGGATGGACACAAACGACGTGCTGGTTAGTCCTGCCACCCACTGCAAGCCCGGCCCCAGTGTATCCGTCACGCGCGCGTTGTACACCGTCCCATAACCCGTGTTGTTGACGTAGACCGTCCAGGTCACAACATCGCCCAGCGCGGCCTGAGCGATTGCCGGCTCTTTCAGCACCGTAATAGCGCCGGGATTGACCACGTATTCGGCGAATTTGACAATCGGAGGATAGCTGTCCTGAGTCAGTGTGACGATGATCTGTCCGGACACCGCGCTGCACACCGAGGAAAATACGGCGGTCAATGAAAGGGTTGCGTTGGGCGCCACGCTCGGAATGTTGAACACCTGGGGCGAAGGGGACAGGCCGGGCGGCGCTGCCACCACGACACTGACTCCTGTGGTCGTCACAGCATCGTTCACCGCTATCACACTCACGGTCAGCGGATCACATTGATTGATCGTATCGGGTGACACGGTGACTGTGATCTGATTCGGGTAGATGGTGTGATGCCCGGTATCGTCTGCGCCGGGCGCGACAGGATCGAGTTGCGCAGGAGCGCCCACGGCCAGGCTGCCTGTGGCCGGAGTGAACCAGGCTGGCAGCGCGCCTGGCGCGATATCGGCGACCATTGAAGCATTTGGCGCCTCCCCCGCATCATCATCAGCGGAAGCGGCAAGCTGGCCGGTGGCCGGCGCCGCAACAAACCAATCGGGCAGCGCCTGCGCCGCATACTCGACGCGCCCGGCTGAACGCGCAGGAGCAGCAGCGCCCGCAGGCTGGGGCAGCAACAACCAGGCAGGCCCCTGAACCGACATGGCAGCCAGCGCCATAATCGCGCGCAACACAAGCATTGGCAAACGGAAACGTGGATCAGCAGGATGATGATGGCTAAACACATGGCCTCCTGTGCGCGATGACGGCGCGCGAGTTGAACAGCGGGTTATCTCAGGGGATGCGCTCAAGAATCGTATTTGGAGGGAGGTAATCTGTCGCGGATTCGCCGATGTAAGACCAGGCAATATCGCCATCCGCGTCGATCACGAACACTGCCGGCGCGGCAAGCCCGTCTCCGAACAGATTGAACACACCGAAGGCTTCACTCGCGGCGTGCTCATCGTCGGCCAGCACCGGGAAGGTCAGCCGGCCCAGCTCGCGTGTCGCTTTGGCCTGGCTTGCGCTCTGCGCAGCCACCGCCAGCACAACGGCGTTCCGTGACCGGAAAAGATCGTAGGCGGCCTGCACGGCCGCAAGATGCTGCTGGCAGGAGCCACAGCCGGCGCTGCGGTAAAACAACACCACAACCGGCTGACCCCGGTAGTCGGCCAGCGACACAACCCGACCGGTGTCATCGGGCAGCGCCAGCGCGGGGGCCGGCCGGCGCGGCGCAGTTGGCGGCGCAGTTGGCGGCGCGAGCAGCGGCGCAACATACTCGGCCAGTTGCGCGCGTGTCAACACCCCCACATGCCGGCGCTGCATGTTTCCCGCAGCGTCGAAGATCACTGTCGTGGGGATGCCAACGACCTGGTAGCGGGCGGCCACTTCGCCCTGAGTGTCCAGCAACAGCGGGTAGTCGATGTTGTTGGCCTGCGCAAAAGCGCGCACGGTCGCGGCGTCCTCGCGCAGGTTTACACCCAGCACCGTCACGCCGCGCTCACGGTAGGCGCGGGCAAACTCAGCAAAGTCAGGTGTTTCAGATCGACAGGCCGGACACCACGAGGCCCACACATTGACCACAACCACCTGGCCGCGCAGCTCGCTCAAAGTAATGATTTGCCCTGTTAGATCAGGAAGCGCAAAATCGAACGGGGTGCTCGGCGACGCAGCGGACGCGGTCTGCGGCGTTGGCAAGGCAGTGGCAGTCGCAGGCGCTGTAGCAATTGGCGTCAGCCGCGCATCGGGCCTGGCCGGCGCCAGCACGAGCGGCGTCGAAGCGTGAGGTGTGGCGGGTGAAATGGAGGCGGCCTGCTCGACAAAGGCCAGTGGCGTGTCGGCTGCCAGGTCTGTATAAACACTGACGCGCGCCTGTTTGCGCTGCTGGCTCAGCCAGGTGGACGCCGCTTCAGCAGAAACAAAACGCTTCAGATAGGTCTCCACAATCAACAGGCGACGAATGGCCTCTATCGCTTGCGCGCGGCTAAGGCCGGATCGGGACAGTGCTTCCTCAAATTGCGCGTTGCTGGCTCCCCAACGCGCCAGCAGATCTGTCAGGCGCGCTTCCGCCTGTGTCGGCGTGGCAAAGACACCGGCTTCACGGGCTGCGCGCAGCGCCAATCGCTCGTTCACAAGCCGCTGCAGGGCCGGCTCGACCGCCGGGGGTGGTTGGCCGGCCAGGATGCTCATCGCCACATCCAGCGCATAGGCGCGCCGCCATTCTTCACGACCAATGGTTTCGCCGTTGACATTTGCAACCGCATCAGGCCCTATCTGCTCGCCGTCGTCTGCGGGCAATGCCGGACTGGTGACGGGCAGCAATTGTCGCATCGGCGACGGCGCAGGCGCGCATCCTGCCAGCCCGGCAGCAAGAGAGGCACTCAACCATAGCACAGTGACGCCAGTCCATGCAGTTGTTAGGCGTAGTGACGATTTATGCGTCATGGCATAGTGGGGCCAGCAGGATGGCAATTAAAAGTCGATCAAAAGAGGCTCGCCGGATCAATGACAGCTTTAAGAGCCTGGATTATAGCAGTCAGCGCATATTTCACGCCGGCAGAACCAATTTGATTGGTATGGCGGTTCAATTCCGCAATGAGGTGTTCGGTGCGAAGTCGGCCGCGAAGTGGGGCGGGATGCGGATGGGCCGGCCGGTGGACAGATCAACCCACACGGCCACGGTGTTCACGCGGGCCAGGCACGCGCCGTCGGCGACGCGGGTGAGGAGGTAATGGCGGGTGGCAGTGGCGCGTTTGACCTCGCAGACCCAGGTGGCGATCTCGATCTCGTCGCCCAGCAACGCCGGCTGCAAATACTCGATCTGATGCCGGCGGAGCACCATGCCGAATCCTTCGGCGGTCATGCGCGGCACAGACCAGCCATGCGCTGCCAGCACGTCCATGCCGCACGCCTCGATGTAGGCCATGTACATGATGTTGTTGACATGCTGGGCGGTGTCGATGTCGGTCCACGAGACGCGCCGGCGCTGGCGAAACACGCCGGGCGGCGGGGGGGCCGGCTCCGGAAAGGGTTCGCGCTGAGGAACGTCAGTGGGAGAATCGCCGCCCATGAAGGCGGCGACCATCTCCGCCGGCACACGAATGGGCCGGCCGGTGGCCGCGTCCACGAACACCCAGTCGGTGACGGCGCGTGCGACCAGTTCGCCGCTTGCCACCGAGCGCATCTCGTAAGCCCGCCGCGACAGCACGCGATGGAAGTCCATCACCCAGGTTTTGACTTCGACCGAGTCGCCGTAACGCAGCGGGCGCAGATACTCGATGTCGGTGCGGCGCGTCAGCCAGTTGCGCCCCATGGCCCGATAGCGCGCGAAATCATAGCCGGCGGCCGCTGAGGCGTCGAAGGCGGCTTCCTGCATATAGCGCAGGTAGTTCACGTTGTTCACGTGGCCGTAGGCGTCGCACTCGTAGTAGCGCACGCGAAACACGCGCGTATGGACAGGGGGCATGAGCGGGCGTTCTTCGTTGCTCATCCTCCCGCAGGTTGTGACCCTGCGGGAGGATGCAACAGATCTCTATTCAAACCACGCCGTGCCCGGGTACTGATATTCGCGGGCAACGACTTCATCCAGTTCCACGCCGATGCCGGGCCGGTCAGTCAGCTCGATGTACCCATTCCTGATGATGTCTTCTTTCTCTTTGATGATCGTGGTCCAGTAAGGGCGCTCGTTCCAGTGCCACTCGAGCACCAGAAAGTTCGGCACGCTGGCGCACACGTGCGCGCTGGCCATCGTGCCGATCGGCGACGAGACATTGTGCGGCGCAAAGGGGATGTAATACAGCTCGGCCATGTTGGCGATCTTGCGGCCATCGCTCAGCCCGCCGCACTTGGGCAGGTCGGGCATGACGATGTCCACGGCCTGCTTTTCGATCAGCTCGCGGAAGCCGTGGCGCAGGTAGAGGTTCTCGCCGGCGCAGATCGGCGTCGTGCTGTGCCGCTTCACCTCGCGCATCGCCTCGATGTTCTCCGGCGGCACCGGCTCTTCCAGCCAGAGCAGGTGGTACTGATCGAGATCGCGCGCCAGCCGAATGGCGCTGGGCACATCCAGACGGGTGTGCAGGTCGGCGGCAACCGCGACATCCTTGCCGGCGGCGCGCGTCACCATGTCCACCACCTGCAACATGCGCTCGTGTTCGCGCTGCATGGCGGTGTAATTGAACTTGTCCTTGCTGAACGCGCCTTCTTTGAGCGTGAGCACCTGCGTGTCGGCATCCACCGGAATGCGCCCCGCCGAATAAGCCCCGATGTCGAGGTCTATCTTCAGCGCGGTGAAGCCTTTGGCCAGCACGCCGTGCACCACGCGCTCGATCTCGTCGAACTCCATGCCGGGATCGACCTGGCAATCGCAGTACACCCAGATCTTGTTGCGGAACTTGCCGCCGAGCAGATCGTAAATCGGCGCGCCAAGCGCCTTGCCTTTCAAATCCCACAGCGCGATCTCGATGCCGGTGAGCGCGGTGACGAGCGCGCCGGCGGCGCCGCCGTCGAAGACGTGGCTGCGGCGCATCTCTTCAAACAGCGCGTCGATGGCGAACGGGTCGCGCCCGATCAGCTTTTGTTCCAGATACTGGATGATGGCGATGGCCTGCCTGCCGCCGTGCACGCATTCGCCCAGGCCGGTGATGCCGGCGTCGGTCTGCACCTTGACCCACAAATGCATTCCGTGCCCGATGGTGGCCGCGGTCTTCACGCTGGTGATCTTCATGCGCGCTGCGCTCCTGTGTGTGAAAAGATGGGCTGATTGTACAAAAAAGCGGCCAGCTCATCGGAGGACGATCTGGCCGCGAGAGAGGCGCGCGCGTAAACGTCGGGTTTACGGCTTGATGGCAATCGGCGTCCACACCCAGTAGTGATACGCCAGGAACGGCGCCTGCGCCGTGTTGCTGGTCGGCGAGAGGGTGATGACCTGTGTGGCGCTGGCCGGCACATAGCGCCAGTTGATGACACCCTGATAGGGCGGCAGCAACGAGAGCACCGTGACCGTGAAGGCGCGCTGGCAGTTGCCGTTGGCCGGCTCCACGTTGACAGTGGGCGTGAACGTCAGCACAGTCGTCTGGTCCAGGCTCACATTGCGTGTCTGACTGCTATTGTAGCTGCCGTCGCTGCTCTGCACGCGATACGTGACGGTGGTGAAGTTGGCAATGCCGTTCGAGCGCGCCGGCGGAACAATCACCGGCGTGGTCGGAATGGCGTCGGGGTAGAAGACTGCCTCGGTGAGGCGCACCGTCAGCGTAACGGGGAAGGGCACAAAGGTCGCCGTGAAGTTGACATTGCTGATCACTGCGCCATTCGACATATACACTGTCTGACTGAGCGGCGTCACGCTGTAGCACGGCGCCAGCGGCGCAGCAGACACGGTGTAGGACACAACCGTGTCATAGCCGAAACCGAGGTCATCGCCGGCGGGTATGTTGGAAAACGTGTAGGCGCCGCCACTGTTGACAACGGTCGAGGTTGTGTACTGGGTCACATTGTCTGAGTAGATGCCGGTAGCAGAAACCACGAACTGAGCGTTCGAGGACACGCCGCTGACTGTGCCGGACAGCGTGCCATTGTTTTCTTCTGCCGGCGCCAACGGCGCAAATGTGGTTCTGGCGAAGACGACGGTCGCCGTGCCAATGACGACAACCATGAGGACGAGCAGGGAAAGCCGGGTTGCGAGTCTTTGTGTATTCATTTCGTCTCCTGTGATATCTGTGCGGTAGCAAAGCTGTCTGAATAGACAGCTAAACAAAAATTATTCCCTCGGATAATACCACACGCCGGCAAATATGCCAAAATGAATATTTGATTAAATGTCCGCCCATGTAAACCAGACCAGTATCCGATTAGTGCTCGCCAACACCGTGCAAAGAAATGCAGAGGCGCTGAGATAGAAATCAAAGAAATCAATAAGAGCAGGATTCTGTGCGCGGCGCCAACGATAGCTTGATTACCGCATTGCCAGGGCTGCTGGATGTTTCAGGGAACCGGGTCACAAGAAAGCAGGGCGTCAGACCATCAACAAGCGACTCCAGGGACAGGCGCCCGCTCTGCGATGCGTAGGCCAGTTCCAGTTCGCCGCTGTCGAAGATCGATTGGCGCAGGGCCGGCAGCATGTCCGTGGATCGAATCAGCAGATACGCCGGCGCAGGGTGGGCCGCGCATTCGGGCGCGCGCCACCAGTCGTCCGTCACCAGCGCGCCGGCTTCTGTCTGCCATGCCGCCCGGCATCCCGGCAGGACGATGCTCTTGTCTGCCTGGATTCGCGTCAAGCCAATCGTGTTCACCAGGATGCCCGTTGCCAGTGACAATGCCACGCTCATACGCAGCGCGATGGCGCTTGCTGCCTGCGACCTGCCTTGCGTCGCCGGCGCGTCGGTTTGTCGCACGGCGCGCATCCACGACATCAGGTTTGCCAGCGCCACCACAGCCATGAGCGGATACAGCGCGAGGAAATACCGGCTGCCCCACGTGCTGCCTACCTGAGCCATCACCCCGCCGGCTCTTGACGCCAGGCGCGGCGTCAGAATCGCGCCCACGGCGAAGCCGACGAAGATCATCACCAACGCGCGCCGCAGGAAACGCAGGCGTGTGTCCCCGCCTGCTTCTGAGCCGGCCGGCAGAATGGCCAGAACCACCAGCGGCGCGCCGCATAGCAACCCCGGGTTGACTACGCGAAAAGGTTCGATGCGCAGGATCGACAGCGCTGTGATGAGCGCGGTGACAATCAGCGCGCCGGCGCCTATGCCGGCGCAGGCGATTGGATTGCGCCGCGCTGCGCATAGCCCAATCCCCGCGATTCCCAGCGCCCCGAACAGGCTGATGCTGGTTGTGGTTGACGCATCGTAGCCGACAAACACACGGATCACCTGCAAACCCACGCGCTCGAGTTGGGCTGGCGATAGCGCCGGCGCCAGCACCGGCAGCCGGTATGGCGTGTCGCGGGCAATGAGCCAATACAGCACTGCCAGCAGCCCGACGGCAGCCGCCGCAGCGCCAACCACGACGACCCGTCTGCGCACCGGCGCTTCTGCTGCGGTGAATTGCTCCCAGCCGATGCACAGCAGCGCCGGAGCAACCACAAACAATGTCTCGATGCGCAACGCGCAGGCCAGCGTCGCGGCGGCGGCGCCAATGACTACCACCGGGGCGCGCTTTCGAGTTTCATATTCGACGTAGCACGCCAATGCCAGCAGACAAAGCGCCAGCGCGAGCTGGTGTTCCCACAGCAGGAAACTGTACAGCGATGAGGGAATGGCCAGCATCACCGCGATGACGCCGAGCGTTGCGGCGCCTTTGCCTGACAGCCGATACAGAATCCGGCCGGCCAGCAGCCCGGCGAGCGCGCCACAGAGAAGCGGCAATGCCTGCGCCAATGCGACCCCGCCCAGCGTGTGCAACGGCGCAATCAATGCCGCAAACCATACGATCGGATAACTCACCCGCAGCTCCGGGCCGGGCGCAACCGTGAACCACTGGTCAAAATAGGGGACGAACTCGAGACGGGGGTCGAGTTGCCGGTTCTCGTAGCGGATGATGCCGGTGAAGATGCTTTCCGGTTGCAGATTGCGGCTGACGATGACGCGCATGCCCTCGTCAGGGGAAAAGAACACTTCGCGCGGCAACAGCCCGTATTGAACGATGAAGAGCAGGGTTGCGCAGGCAATGACCCACTCGATGGGCGAAACCTCCCGGAGGAGGTCGATCAGAAGCCTGTGCAAGGGCTGGCGGGACATGTTTGATCTGCGGCGATGCGATGCGGCCTTTGAGCGCAGTTGCCTGGAATGAAATCGCCCCGGCGCCTTTACGGGGCCGGGGCGTCTGCGCGCGAAACAACCTTAAATGGCATCTTTCAGGGCCTTCACCGGTCGGGCGCGCACGCTGCGGCTGGCCGGCCTGGCCTTGAATGTGGTCTGCTCTTTGGTGAACGGGTTGACGCCCTGCCGCGCAGGAACCGCCGGCTTCTCTACCTTGTTGAGCTTGAGCAGGCCGGGGATGATGACCTCGCCCGGCCCCTGTGTGCCGAGTTGTTCGATAACGACAACGTTCATCGCGTCCAGCACGGCGCCTGCGTCCTTCCTGCTCAAGCCGCTCTTCTCAGCAACCTCGGCTACGAACTGAGACTTCGTTAACTTCTTTCCTGCCACGTGTTATTTCCTTTACTGTCAAGATATTGATTCCGGGCGAATCACCCGGGTAGCCCAGGTTATACCTGAGACCAGAAGCAGCCGGGTTGCGTCGAAACGGCCTGCTTTCCCCGCTCATTGCCTTTACCTGTTCTACCCCTGTTTAAGCAGGATAATAGCATAATCGAGATGATAAACTACAGGGGGAACAGGGCATGGCCGAAGTCAAGCACGCGACAATCCACGTTGTGGACGGACAGGAGCGCGGCGACTCTCCCCAGGTATGGGTGCAGCCGGCGGGCAAGCGCACCCCGCGCCCTGGAGAAACGCTGATCGTCTTTCTCGACCTCCCCGCCGCGTCACCGTCGATGTGCGCCGATCTGCTGCGCACGCTCAGCGACGCTTATTGGCGCGCTCCCGGCGGCGTGACCACTGCTCTGCGCCTGGCCATCAAGCTGACCAATGACCGGCTGATCGAACTCAATCGCGGCGTGCCGGCCGACCGGCAGATATACGGCTCGCTCACCTGCGCCGTGATTAACGACCGCAGCCTTGTCATCGCGCAGGCCGGCCCGGCCATCGCCTATGCCCGCTCCCGCTCCGGCGCCTTCGAGCGCGTCGAGCCGCCCGACGCGCGCGCGCCTGTTGGCAGCGGCCGCAATCCAGAGCCGTCCTTCACGCATTTTGCCTGGCAGCCCGGCGACATAATCGTTTTGACCGGCGCCGGGTCATGCGCCGATGGTATCGATCCGCTGATTGAAGCCTGCATGGCCAAAGGCGAGCCGCGCATGGTGGCCGGCTATCTGAACGCCAACGTCCGCCAGGGCAAAATGATCGGCGTTGTCTTGTCGGTCGAGGCGCAACCGGCAACATTACCGGGGGCTGCCACAGCGCCTCCATCTGCGATTGCCGCGCCGCCGCCTGCCCCCCCTTCGGCTCAGGAACCCGTCCCGGCGGACAGATTCCGCGAAGTCGAGAGCGTCCCCGCCGGCGAACGCCTGTCGCGCATGACGCAAACCCTCTCGACCGCCGGCGCTGCCGCCGCCACCACGATGAGCAACGCCGCGCGCTCGGTTCAACGCAGTTTGGGCGCCTTTGGCGGCCAGCTCCTGCCGGCCTCCACCATCACCAGCGCCGAGCGATCGCGCGCGGTCATGTTTGGTCTGGCTGCTATTGCCGTATTGCTGCCCATCGTCGTCGCGCTGGTGGTCAGCGTGCTGTACTTCCAGTTCAGCGGCGAGGCCGAGCGCCAGCAACTGCAAAATGCCGCGCGCGCGCAGGTGGAAGTGGCCCGCGCCGCGACCGAGCCGGCTGCGATCAAGTCACAGTGGACCGAGGCCCTCGACGCCATCGCCGCCTATGAAGCCAAAAATCCCGCCGACACCGAATCGTTCGCCGAGGAGAAGCGCCAGGCTTACGCGCAACTCGACCGCGCGGCGCAGATCACGCGCATCTCGCCGGTCACACTCAGCGAGTTGGCGCCGGCCAGCGGCCGGCGGCGCATCGGCGCGGCATCGCTTGGCGTCTATCTGCTGGACACCGGCGCGAACGTCGCCGAATACTATGTGCTGAACGCCGAGCGCAACGCTATCACCGGCAAGCCCGTGCCGCTCGCCTTCCCCGCCGGCGTCACTGCGACGGGCCGGCTGCTCGACATTACATGGGCCACGCCGAGCAGCAGCCGCTGGCGCACCGAAGGCAGCATCCTGTTCGGCAACACCAGCATCTACGAGTACAGCGCCGCAACCAGCCAGATCACGCCGATCGAACTGCCAGCGGTGGGCGATGCCCGGCCCGAACAGGTCGCGTCCGGCGAGTTGTACAACGACACGGTCTATCTGCTCGACATCGGCGCCGGCCAGATCTGGCGCTACACCTGGCAGAACGGTGTGTTTACCCGCGCCGACACCTACTTCCGCTCGCCGTTTTCCCAGTTGAAAGAGAGCATGGACTTCGCCATCGACGGCGCGATTTACGTGCTGTCGCGCAACGGCGCGGTGTCGAAATACTTTGGCCGCGCGCCGGCGCCGTTCAACATGACCAATCTGCCCATGCCGTTCGGCGATGTGGTGGCGCTGGCCGTCAGCGGGCCGGATCAGAACAGCGGCAACGTGTTCATCGCAGACGCGCGGCATGGCGCCATCTTCATGCTCAGCAAGACCGGCGCTTTCCTCAAGCAATACCGCGCCGCCGGAGATGTGTTCGTCAACCTGCACGACATCTCGCTCGACCCCACCAGCAACACGCTGTACGTGGTGACTCCGACGCATTTGTATAGTTTTAAGGTTGACGAATGATGGGCAATTGCGCGCCATCGCGCAGGAAGAGGGGAATGCGCTCCAGCGGCGCGTCTACAGTCAGCGTCACGCCACCGGGATAAGTCTGCCCGCTCCAGGCGTCTGTCCATGATGCGCCGGCCGGCAGATACACTGCCCGTCTGCGCGCGCCGGCCTGCAACACCGGCGCCACCAGCACATCCGGCCCGAACATGAACGCATCTTCGACAGTCCAGGCCGCCGGATCGGCGGGAAAATCGTAGAACAGCGGGCGCATGGGCGGGTCGCCCTGCTCATGCGCCGCCCGCATCAGGCGCATCACATACGGGCGTAATCGTTCGCGCAGGAACATCACCTCGCGGATGATCGAATAGGCCGGCTCGCCAAACGCCCACACTTCGTTGTCGCCGCCGCTGCCGCTGATCTCGCCGTAGGGCAGCCGGTAGCCATGCAGCCGGAACAGCGGGCAGAACGCGCCATACTGGAACCAGCGCGCGATCAACTCGCGGAAGTAATCCGACCGGACATCGCCGCCGAAGAAGCCGCCGATGTCGGTTGTCCACCACGGGATGCCGCTGAGACCGATGTTGAGGCCGGCGCGCACTTGCGCCTGCAACGCTTCCCAGGTGGACTGAATGTCGCCGCTCCACACCGCCGCGCCGTAGCGCTGGCTGCCGGCCCATGCCGAGCGACACAGGAAAATGATGTCTGTCTCCCCTTCCGCGCGCATCCCCTCATGGAAAGCGCCGGCGTGCATCTGCGGATAAGCGTTGGCGACCGCCGGCCCATCGCCGGCGTGGAAGCGCAGATTGTCCACCTGCACCGGGTACATCTCCGGCTCGCAGGCGTCCAGCCAGTACACCTTGATGCCATGATCGTAGTAGCCCTGCCTGACCTGTTGCCAGATGAAGTCGCGCGCGCCGGGGTGCGTGGCGTCGTAATAGGCCAGGTACACCCGGCCATCGGTGTAGCGATCGCGGAAGGCCATCTGCGCCGGCTGGCCGCGCAGGGTGCGAACCAACCAGCCCTGCCGCATGGCTTCCTTGAAATTCGCGCTGTCGGGGCTGAGGGCCGGCCACACGCTGACCATGACGGCGACGCCCATCTGCGCCAGTTCCCTCACCATGCCGGCCGGATCGGGCCAGTCGCGCGGATCGAAGCGCCAGTCGCCGAACTTCGTCCAGTGAAAGAAGTCGATGACGATGACCGACAGCGGCAACCCGCGTTCTTTGTAGCCGCGCGCGACGCGCAGCAGTTCCTCTTGCGTTCGATAGCGCAGTTTGCATTGCCAGAAGCCGGCGGCAAACTCCGGCAGCATGGGGGCGCGACCGGTGACAGCAGTGTAGCGGCGCACGATGTCGGCGGGCGTGTCGCCGGCGGTGATCCAGTAGTCCAGTTGCGGCGTGGCCTCTGCAATCCAGCGCGTGCCGGTGAGGCCCAGTTCCACCCGCCCCACCGCCGGGTTGTTCCACAGGAACCCATAGCCGCGATTGCTGAGCAGGAAGGGGATCGATACTTCGCAGTTCTGTTGGAGCAGCTCGATTACACAACCTTTCTGATCCAGTCGGCCATGCTGATGCTGACCCAGCCCATACAGCCGCTCGCCGTCGCAGGCGCGGAAACGCGCTTCGAGCCGCCACAGGTCGCCGCCGGCCGGCCGGTAATGGCGCGGCGCCGGCCACGACGCATGATAGGACGACTCGGCCAACAGTTCCTCGCCTGTGCTGGTGTTCACAAAGCGCAGGTGGATGTCCATGCCGGTGGGATCGGCCCAGTCAAACGATTCGCGCGCGGTGACTTCGGCTGCGATGCGCCCGTTGCGCGCGACGGCGCGCAGACCGTCCAGGGTGATGGCCGCGTCTGAAGGCGCAGGGGCCGGCAACAACGCAGAAATGGCGTTGGGGTCGAATGCCGCGTTCGGCGTGGCCCGCACGCGCAGCGCATCCTCGCCCCATGGCTCGATGCGGATGATCTCGCCGGCGTGCCGGATAAGCAAAACGTTTCCGTCGATTTCAAAAGGTGTCATGAGGGTCCTCCAGTGCGCGCATAAGGTTGGCCGGAGCGATAAGGTTGGTAAGGTTGAGGGTTGAGAGTGAGGCGTTGACCACTTGCTCCTTGCTCCTTCTTCCTTTCCTCCCTACCAGTCCAGAATGGCGCCGTCGTGCGCGCGCGCATTCAGGGCGTGAATGACTTCCTGCTTGAAGGGATGCCGTTTGGCTGCTTCCTCGTTGATCTCGATGCCCAGCCCCGGCGCATCGGTCTTCAGCCAGTAGCCATTCTCGGTTTGCAGCGCATGTTGCGCCACATCCCAGCGCCACGGCACGTCGGTCAGCATGTCCTCCTGGATGAGAAAGTTGGGCGTGCTCAGGGCGAAGTGCAGCGCTGCCGCATTCGCCACCGGCCCCAGCGGGTTGTGCGGGGCGACACCGATGTAGTAGGTCTCGGCCATGGCGGCGATCTTTTTGGCTTCCCACAAGCCGCCGCAATGGCACAGATCGGGCTGGATGATGTGCGCGGCCTGCTTCTCGAACACGGGACGGAACTCATAGCGCGTGACCAGCCGCTCGCCGGTGGCAATGGGCACAGGACTGGCCCTGCGCACCTCGGCCAGCGCGTCCACATTCTCCGGCGGCACCGGCTCCTCGATGAAAAGGGGACGATACGGCGCCAGCACACGGCAAAACTCGATGGCGTTGGCCGGGCCGTGCCGGCCATGGCAATCCACCATGATGTCCACGCTATCGCCCAGCGCCTCGCGCAGCGCACCCATCATCGTTTCCGCATAGCGATAGCCGGCGATGCTGTTGAGCGTTTCGGTGGGCGGGGTAATCAGCACCTTCACCGCGTTGTAGCCGCGCGCCACCACTTGCAGCGCCAGATCGACAAACGGGCGAGGGTCGGCGCTGTATTGCGTCTCGTACACGGCGCGCATATCGCCGCCGCCGAGGTGCGTGTACATGCGCGCCTTGTCGCGCACGGCGCCGCCCAGCAGTTGATACACCGGCCGGCCCAGTTCCTTGCCCTTGATATCCCACAGCGCCTGCTCGATGCCGCTGATGGCGCTCAGGCCGATCACGCCCACGCGCCAGAATGACTGGCGGTACAGCTTCTGGTAAAGGAACTCGACGCGGGTCGGGTCTTCGCCGATCAGCATGGGCGCAAAATCTTCAATCGCGCCGGCCACCGCGCGCGTCTTCCATTCCAGCGACGCTTCACCCCAGCCATGTAAGCCGGGCTGGTCCGTCTCGACCTTGACGAACACCCAGTTGCGCATCTCCGCGTTCACGATCACCGTTTTGAGGGCTGTGATTTTCATGACATCTGGTCCGTGTCGCGCGCGGCACATGCTGTGTCGATTCGCCGGCGCGTTCGCAGTCAGGCGCTGCCGGCGCGGCGGACTGCGTCCGCATTGCGATTGCCGGTCTGGTCGTCGCGCTGGGCAACGAGACCGCCCCCGCGCGCCGTCGCGCCGATCACCAGCGCGGCGCCCACCAGCACCATGTTCTTGATGATGTATTGACCTTCCAGCGTGGGAGCGATGGGGAACGCGCTCCAGGTTTCCCCCGGAAACAAGACCAGCGGGGTGAGCGTGCCGGCCATCTGCGTCAACAACAGAAAGATCGTCACGCGGATGAATCGGCCGGTGAGCAGGCCGAGGCCGATCAGGCATTCCCACACGGCCAGAATCAGCACGCTGGCCGGCGGGGCAATCACGCCAAAGCTCAGCAGGTCAATCGTGCGGGCAGCGAGGCTTTGCGCCGGGCTGAGATCAGGAATGAACTTCAGCGCGCCGAACCACAGAAAAACCACTCCCAACGCGATGCGCAACACCAGAACGCTGTAGCGCGCCATCCAGCGCGTCAGGCGCGCATCCAGGCGGTCAAATGCCTGTTGAATCAGGCTGGATCGGTTCTGCATATGCTTAACTTTGCTTAACTCACCCACCCGCCAACAGCCGTCTACCTGCTGACGGTGAAGCGCGCGCCGTCGCTGCGCCCGAACGTCTCCGGGAAGTAGGTCTGCTCCACATGCGCCGGCATCACCTGGAACTCCCCGGCAATGCTGGGGCGGATCAGGTACGTGTACTCATACGTGCCCGCCGGCAGGTAACTGGCAAACAGCGCCGCATGATCGTCGCGCAGTTCGGTGTGACTGAACCACCACCAGCCCCATCCGCCCGGCCCGCCGAAGAAGGGCCATTCAGTCTCTGTCGCAATCTGCTGGCTGGTCTTTAGCGAGGTGTCAATGGCTTCTGCGCCGCCCGGCAGCGGGTCCGTCACCTTCACGAAGTACAGATCGGTCGGCGCAACGAATGTCAGCCGCACGCGCACGTTTTGCCCGATCGCCGCGCCCGTGATCGCCGGGCAGGGCTGGCCGGGTCTGGGCTGGCACTCCGCCGATTCGTACTTGCGCGCGATGACGATGCCCCGGTTGAGCGCCTTCACCTCGCCGGCCGGCAGGAACACCCTCAGCCGCGCCGTGTAGTACAGCCGGCCGTCGCCCGCGCCGCGCTCGAAGGCCAGATTGTTGCCCTGCGCGCGCGCCAGTTGCGCTGCCGGCACGCTCAGCGATTCGCTGCGCGCCGCATTGGCCGGGCTGGCTGCGCCGTTCATCACGCTGGCGTCGTTGAGCAGCACCCGCCAGGTGTAATTGGGGGCCGCGTCGCCCACGGCGTCGCGCCACGCGCTCAGCGCCATCACAGCCCAGGCATTCTCCTGACCGGTCTCCCACGCGCTGCCTGTGCGCGCTGCCATCAGCCAGCGCACGGCGCTGGTCGTGAGCGCGCCGTTTGGATCGAGCCGGGCCAGCGCATGCAACACAATGGCCGTGCTGCGCGCCGTGCTGTCGAAACTGAAATAGTCGTAGCGCGCCTCCTGCCAGAACACGCCGGTCGCGCCGGCGATTGCCGCGCTGGCGATATCGCTCAGCAAGGTCTGAATGCGCGCGTCGCCGGGCTGAACAAGGTCGAGGCTCATAGCCAGCAGCGCCTTGCCGTAGTGGCCCAGCTTCTCGCGGTTTTCGTACAGCGCGCCGAGCCGGCCGCTATCGTCCATGCCGGCTTCGGTCAGCGCGTACAGCAGGAAAGCCTGTTGATTCGCCACGCCGGCGTCCCCGATCCAGTTCGGCGCAATCAGGGCATTAACCAGAAACTCGCGCGCGCGAGTCGTCATGTTGACATCCACGGGGTAGCCGGCCTGCCGCGCGCGCGCCAGCGCCAGCAGGACATACGCGGTGATATTCGCGTTGCTGCCATCGGCCATCCACCAGCCCCAGCCACCGTCGCTGCGCTGGCTGCCCAGCAGGCGCTGCAGATAGCGGGTCACATCAGCGCCTGTGTCCTCGCCCAGCGCCAGGCTGACCAGCAGGCGCGAGGCGGTCGTCTCCGTGTTCTCATACGGATATTCGCGCAGGCGCTCCAGCGTGTTGCGGATCACCGCCGCCAGCGAAGGATTCACCTCAATATCAAGGCTGCCCTGACCCGTGTCAAGGCGCGCCGGCAGCGCGATCACCTCCAACTTGCGGCCCGGCTCGCTCACGTCTCCCGCTGTCGCCACCGTCTCCGGCGCGACATAGCGCAGAATCGGAATCCCCTGGTTGGGCGCTGTCGCCAGCCCCGGCTTGCTGCTATCTTCCAGCCCGCCGCCGCGCGCTGTGAACGTCAACTCCGCGCTGGGCGCGTCCTCGACTGTCACCGTCCAGTCCACGCGGGCGCTGCCTTTGGCGGGCACGTTGACTGTCGCGGAAGCCGGCGTGTCCACACGGACGCCGCGCGCGGCCAGCGACACATCGACCGCGATAGCGTTGTCCGTGTTGTTGTTGACCACCGCGCCCAGCGTGACCGAATCACCCACCACAAAGAAGCGCGGCGTCACCGGCCGCACCAGCAGCGGCCTGGTCGAGAGAATCTCGTGCGTGGCCTGCCCAACCTGCGTGTCGCGTGTGACGGCGCGCGCGTCGGCCACCCAGGTGGTCAGGTTATCCGGCAGCGTCACCTGAACACGGGCGGCGCCGTTCGCGTCGGTGGTGATGACACCCTCCCAGGCCGCTGTGTCCTTGAAGTTCTGGCGCACAAACAGGCCCTCGAGCGCGCCGGCCATCCCGCCACCGCCGCCGCCCTTGCCCGTCTCCGCCACGATCCTGGCCGTGACGCGATCCACGTTGACGCTCAGGCTATCGGCGGTGCGAATGGCGAGGCCGCGCGGGCCGTAGAACGCCTGCTCGATCGGCAACGCGTTGGGGTCGGCCAGGCTGAGCACAGCCTTGTCCACCACAGCGAGCGACACCTGGGCCTGCACAGGCCGGCCGCCGGCGTCGGTCACGCGGATGTCATAGGTGACGGTGTCGCGCGGCTTATACGTCGCCTTGTCGGTCTTGATCTCCACATTCAGCCTGAACTCGCCCGGGTCGACCGTGATGCCGGTGTAGCCGAGCTTGTACGCCGGTATGTCGTTCGACTCATCTACGCCCTTGATCAGCAGGACGGAAATATAGGCGTTTGGCGCAAACGTGGATTCAACCGGCACTTCGATGATGGCGCTGTTGCTGTCCAGCGTTACCACCCGGCTGGACAGGAAGCGCCCGCGTTCCACGGTGAGCAGCGCGTGAACTGTGCCGCTGAACGGGGACGGCACAAGCAGTTTAACCGTCTCACCCACTTCGTAATCCTGCTTGTCGGCGCGCAGTTCGATGCGATCGTTGTTGGCAACGCGCCACGACACATACGCCCCCCGGGCAGACACGTAGAACGAGGTGGCAGCTACCGGCTGCGCGGGGGCACGGCCGTTCGTCCCTTCATCGGCCCCGGCCACTTTGATGTAGTACTCGCCACCCAGCGCCGGCGTGAACACCGCCGTCGCCCTGCCGTTGGGGCCGGTGGTGATGGACACCCGCGACACCTCGGTGTCGCTGGGCACAGACGTGAACTCGCGGTAGCCGATCTCATTCTCGGTCTGCGTGGTGTACCACTCGCGCTGATAAAACGTGACAGTAGCCGCCTTGCCTGCCAGTGGCCGGCCCTGCCAGTCCACGGCGATGACGTTCATCGTCGCCGGTTCATCCGTCGCGCCCACATACGCTTCGGGGGCGATGCCCACGTAGTAGCTGCTCTTGTGCACAATCGCCGACGCGCGCGCCGACACGCTCTGATCGTTCAGGTCGGTGACGCTGACTTCCAGCGAGAACACGGCGCTGTTCTGGCGCTGGCTGAGGTCGGCCGGCGCGCGAATGGACAGCCGGCCGGCGGCATCGGTCGTGCCCGCGCCGCTGGCGATCTGCTGGTTGAAGCCGATGCCGCGATACAGGAAGTCATAGTCGCCCCACGAGTACCAGCCCTCGCCGGTGTAGCGGTCGAAGAAGTAATCGCGGGCGTACAGCGTCCATTCCACTTTGGCGTTCGCCACAGCGCCGCCGAAGAAATAGCGCGCGTCGAGCATGGCATTGAAAGTGTCGCCGGCCTGGTAGTCGCTCTTATCCGTTGTCAGGGTCACTTCAAAGTCCGGCGCGCGATAGGCGGCCACCTGAAAGCCGACGCTGTACGAGCGGCAATTCTGATCGGGCTGCGCGGGCAACGTTGCAGCCGGCGCATAGAGGCCGCCCTTGCCGGCTGCGTCGGCGTAGCCCATCGCCAGGTTCCTGGTGTCCGGCACGCAGACGTTGATAGAGTAGAAGCCGGTCGCGGCGCCATTGTCGAGCGCAAACGCGCCGGTGAACGCGCCGTAGTCGTCGAGTGGCGCGGTCGCGCTGAACACCTGCTGCCCCTGATCGTTGTTGATGGTGTAGTTCACGGCGCTCAGATCGGCGATCAGGCTGTACGGGCGAACGGACGTTCGCCCGTCCTCATCCGCGCGGACGATGCCCTTGAAGTACACCATCTGGCCGGGCCGGTAGATCGGGCGGTCGGTGTACAGGTACACGTTGAACGGGTCGCCCGCATAGCGGCTGTTCAGGTTGAAGTCCCAGGGCGCAATGCCGCGATCCCAGTTGTTGAAGCCGATGCTGAACATATCCTGGCCCGGCTCGCCGATCACGGCGTAGAATGCCTCGTACAGCGGCATGGGCCGGTCGTACTGGACAATCACTTTGCCGTCGGCGTCAGTCTGGCCGGCTGCCACTTCTGTGAACGCCCGGTCGTAGAACGTCACCGGCGCGCCGGCCAGCGGTTGACCGCTGTTCAGATCCGTGACCCACGCCAGCGCCTCGTATTCACCCTGCTTCAGGGTGACATGCTGATTGCTCACTACCAGCAGATGACGTTCCGGCTGGTAATCGCGCAAACGAGCAGCCGGCTCCGGCGCGCTCAACGTCAGGAAATACACGCCCGGCGCCAGCGACTGGCCTTTGTCGGGCAGATCGATCTCGTAGAAGAAGCCCGTATTCAACTCGGTTTGCACCGGCGCCGACCATCTGCGCACGACCTGCGCATTCGATGGCTTGAAGTCGCGCCAGTTCTGCCACGCATTCGGGCTGCCGGTCAGCAGATAGAACTCGCGCAGCGACAGACGGGCCAGCTCGAAGTCGAGCCGGGTGATGTTGCGATAAGAGGCAAACAGGCGCGTGGGCCGGCCGGCGTTGTACGTGCCGACCTGGCTATCGGTGTTCAGCGCGGCGTAGGGCGACAGCGCGGCGGTGGTGAAGCGCACGACCGTGTCGCGCCCAATCTGCGCGCCGTATTTGTCGGCGATGGCGCCGCCAATCGTCACGCGATAGGTTGTGGACGGCTTGAAGTCCACATTAAGGTAGAAGCGTTTCTCGAACGGGTCGTAGTAGGTGTAGACGCGCGTCAGCGAGACAGCCGGCTCGAACGTCAGGTTGGGCAGGATCGTTTCCGGCAGCACCGGCGCGGTGAAGCGAATGTTGAACCCGCTGTTAGCTTCAGCCTGCTCGGCGCCGTTGGCGGGGATTGTGGCTGCGACGGCCGGGTTCTCGATGCTGCGGAAAGTGAACGCAGCCGGCGCGCGCAGGGTCGCGTCGCCCAGCGCGGCGCGGGCCGTGTCGGCAACGGTCACGCGATAGGTCACGCCGCGCTGATAGTCCTCGCCCGGCACGAAGGCCATCACCTCGCCGGCCGGCGCGGAGACTTGCGGCATCATGCCCACCGGCGCCGGCTCATCCTGTCCACGATAGCCCATGTTGTCCGGCGCTTCCACCACCTCATCCGTCCAGCGGAACGAACCCTGCACCGGCGGGTCGATGCTGAAGGCTGCCTCGGCCGAGGCGCGATCCATCTTCTGGCTGAAGGTGATGCTGATGGGCCGGCGCAGATCCACATCCGCGCCGCCGTTGGGCGGGTCGAATGACTTGACAATCGGCGCGGCGACGCTGAACGACCAGGTGTAGTCGTCCTGCAACAACGCGCCGGTGGTGTCTTGCAGGCCCGCCGCGACACGACCCACGTACATCACGCCGGCAGCCAGCGGCCTGGTGGGGCGGAAGATGTAGATGCTGGTATTCAGCCATTCGCCGGCGCCTTCGATGGCCGGCTCGAACGACACCGGCCCCGGCAATGACGCCTGCTGCTCCAGGCCGGTCAGCGGCACGACCGGTCGATTGAACAACACGGTAATCAGACTGTCGGCGGCCACATCGCTCGCTCCATCGGCAGGAATAGTCTGCGCCACAGCCAGGTAGCCGATCGTGCTCACCTGGAACTGGGCCGGGCGAGCGAGGGGCAGACCGCGCGCGCTTTTGGCCGTGTCTTGCAGGCTGACGCGGTAGCGCGACGCGCGATCCCATCCCTGCGCCGGCGTGAAGGCCACCACGTTGTCGCGTTGCCAGTCAAATGTAAGGGCGCCGCTTGTGGGCGCCCCGGCTTCCGCAGGCGCCCCCAACGTGACGACCAACGCCTGCTCGACCGAAGCGCGATCCATCGCCTGGTCGAAGGTGAGGACAATCGGCTGATCGACGGCAAGCTCCTCGCCCTGCGCCGGCTGGCGATCAACCAGCACCGGGGCGCCGGGCGGGCGCGGCGTTGCGGTGGGGCCGGTGGTCGGTGTGGCGTCAACGGGGCGGGAGGGTTGTTCGGTCTGAGCAGCCGGCGGCGTTTCCTGGCAGGCGCTGAGCACAAGCGCGACAACAACACTCAAGGCGACTGCTTTTCGATAAAGGTGCTTGCCCAACATTGTTTCCTCCTGGAACATCAACTGGCGAAACATCGATCCGGGTTGTCAAAGACTGTATGGCGCCGTCGGCCCGCTTCGTCCGTGTTGAACAGCGGAATGAAATGGGGTTAGGATTGCAAGCCACGATGCGCCCTGATTTGATTGTCATCATCGGCCCGACTGCCGCCGGCAAATCTGCGCGCGCCATGGCGCTCGCAACGGCGCTTGCGCCTGAAGCCGGCGGAGAGATCATCTCTGCCGACTCGCGCCACATCTACCGGCGCATGGACATCGGCACAAACAAGCCAACATCTGCCGACCGCTCCATTGTGCCACATCATCTGATCGACCTGCGTGAGCCGCATGAGTCGTTTTCACTGGGTGAATACGCCACACTGGCGCGCGCAGCGATTGCAGACGTTCGCGGGCGCGGCAAGGTTCCGCTGCTGGCAGGCGGCACCGGCCAGTATGTGCGCGCGCTGCTGGAGGGCTGGCGCGTCCCCGAAGCGCCGCCCCGCCCGGATATCCGCCGGCGCTGGGAGGAGTTCGTAGCGCTGCGCGGACAGGACGCCCTGCGCCGCGAACTGGAGACCCGCGACCCGACAGCCCTTGAAACAATCGATCCGCGCAACATTCGCCGTGTGATCCGCGCCCTGGAAGTGATGGAGATCACCGGCGAACGCTGGAGCGACTTGCAGCGCCGCGAGCCGCCCGATCTGCGCGGCGTCAGCATCCTCTACATCAACCTGCCGAGGCCGGCGCTGTACGCCCGCGCAGACGCCCGCTTAATGAGCATGATCGAACAGGGCTGGCTGGATGAGACACGCGCGCTGCTGGACTACCTGAGCGGGCAGGGCATCGACGCCGATTCAGCGTTGACTCTGCCGGCTCTGTCGGCGCTGGGGTATCGTCAGATGATTGCGGTGGCGCGCGGCCGGATGACGCTGGAGGAGGCTGTTGCCGCCATTCAGCGCGACACGCGCCGGTTTATCCGCGCGCAGGACACGTGGTTCAGGGCCATTGTGGCCGGCGCAGCGTCACGCGGCGCGCAGGTGTTGCATGAATCCGGCGCGCCGTAGGGGCGAACGGCCGTTCGCTACAACCACCGTTCGCCCCTGCGGTGATGAGATCGAGACATCACGAGATCAGGTCTTGATCCAGATCGTCACGGCCATCGTCGGAGACGTTGTCATCCGTTTCGCCATAGCCGGCCCCATTGGCAGGAACGCTGGCGGTCGCTTCAGTCTCGGCCTGGGTCTTCAACTTGCGGCGCTGCCGCCGCGACAGATTGACATCGGACGGCAGATTCAGCCGGGCTTTTTCCAGCATCTGATTGGCCTGCGACAGCCACTCGCGGCCGGCGGTGGCATAGGCTTTGCTGAAGGCCTCGACAAGCTCGTAGAGGGCGAGAATCTGCGGCTGGTACTTGGGCAGTTCTTCTTCGAGCGCGTTGAGGCGCGGCTCGTAATCGGCGATGCGCCGGTCGCGGTCGTGCCACTTCTCTTCCTGCGACACGACGAAGGTTTTCCAGTTCTTGTCCATCGCGTCACGGAACTCGTCGGCCTGGCGTTTGGCGCGCGCTTCGTTGTCGCGCTGGATTTCGATCACCTCGTTCAGCCGCACCTCGAAGCGCTCGAGAGAGGCCGGAATCTCGTTGAGCGCGCGGCGCACTTCCTCGCGCATCTGCACAAAGCCGGTGATTTGCGCGGCGACAGCGTCAGCGCGCTCTTTCAGCCGCTCGACGATTTCGGCGTACTCGGCGAATTGGCGCTCGCGCCGGATGTCGGCCACCCGCTGCGCCTCGATCACCTGGCTCTGGGCTTCCAGAATGCGGGCGGCTTCTTCCAGTTCGGCCTGCTTGCGGCGGATGGCTTCGTCGAGCAGGAGCAACTGGGGCGGGAACTGTTCGATGCGTTTTCTGATGTCCGAGGCTTCCTGCTCGAGCGCCACAATGCGCTTGTTGTCCTGCCGGCGCTGCTCTTCGAGGTAGGAAATGGAGGCAGCGGGAATGTCGAGCCGGCGTTCGATGTCGAGCACGGTCGATTGCGCCCGGCTGATGGCCTCATTGAGCCGGGCATCTTCCTGCTTCAGC
>CALBEF010000032.1 GCA_937927775.1 uncultured Anaerolineae bacterium
GCAACGAGCGCGCGCAACAGCTCGGATTGCCCCTGTTGGGAAATGCCTCCCGCATTTTCCGGTGTGCCAATTGGCCTGCAAAGCAGGGCAAGCCCGGCGGCTTGCCCTACAGGCATACCCACTGCGCGCAACACTCTCTGCCGGGGAATTTGCCCCTGCTGGGAAATGCACCCCTGGGGGCCGGGTTTCGCCGACTTCAGTAGAGATGTTGCACTGCAATGTCTCTACGCAACGTTTACGAAGCCGGCCTGCTCCGGCTTTGCCTGATGTTGCGCGCGCGGATCATATCCGCAGATTCATCCGCCGTGCGCATCGGCGGATTGCTCCCTGCTCATCCTTGACGAACTATTAGGTTGAGCATCTGCGCAAAAACATTATTCCCGCGCAGAGGCATTCTGCTCAGGGCGGGAATGACGTTGTGTCTGTGAGGCGATATCTTTAGTTGGAGAGGGCAGGGTTTGGCGAGGAGGCCGGCCTGAACTTGTAGCCGTACACGACCATGCCGCGCTCGCCGTCCTCGCGCAGCACGCGCGTCACCATCTCCACCGGCATACCCACCTTGACATCCCGCGCGTCCACATCGGTCAACTGCGCCGTGACCATCGGCCCTTCCGCCAGCCGCACCAGTGCTACGGTATAGGGTGCGTACTTCTCGAATCCCTCCGGCGCTGAGTAGATTGTGCTGTAGGAGTACACCTCGCCCTTGCCACTGAAGGTGTAGGGTGTTTTGGCTTCCTTGTCGCAAGCCGGGCAGACATCGCGTGGCGGGAAAATCTTCTCACCGCAATTTGGGCAGACCTCGCCCACCAGTTGATACCGCTGTCCCGTCGTGCGCCAAAATCGTGCTACTTCCATTTCTGTTCCTCACCTGTTGATCGGGTTGATAAGGTTGGGCAGGTTCTCCGACGCGCTTCGACCACCTTATCAACCTTATGAACCTTCCAAACCTTCTGAACCTTACAAGCCTTCCAAACCTTACGAACTTTCTCAGCCTTCAAGAATTGTTGTGACGACCGTCGCGCCGCTCCCGCCGATGTTCTGCGCCATGCCCAGCCGGGCGTCTTTGATCTGGTTGGGGCCGGCCTCGCCGCGCAGTTGTGTGGCGACCTCGACGATCTGATACATCCCGGTTGCACCGACCGGATGGCCGCGCGCCTTCAGACCGCCCATCGTCGTGATGGGGATGCGCCCGCCCAGGCTGATCTCGCCGTCCAGCGCCAACGCGACGCCTTTGCCGCGCGGGGCAAAGCCGGCGGCTTCGAGCGACAACGCCGACATGATGGTGAAGGCGTCGTGCACCTCAAACAGGTCGATGTCGTGCGGCCCCACGCCGGCCATGGCATACGCCTTTTGCGCGCTCATTGCGCCGCCTTCCAGGAAGAGCGGGTCGCGCCGGTCATGCACAGCCACTGTGTCGGTGGCGATGGCCGAGGCGCGGATGCGCACCGGCTTGTCGGTGAACTCCCTGGCAATCGCCGTCGGCGCAATGATGACGCACGCCGCCCCGTCCGCGATCGGTGATGAGTCCAGCAGGTTGATTGGATCGGCGATCATCTTGGCTTCGGTGAATTGCTTCTGCGTCACCGGCGCCTGGAACATCGCGTAGGGGTTGTTCACCGCGTTGGCGTGCGCGTTGATGGCGAAAGGCGCGAAGTCTTCCTTCTTGTAGCCGTGCTCGTGCATGTAGCGCCGCATCAGCAGCGCGTTGATGCTGACAAAGGACAGGCCATGCAGGGCCTCGTAGTCGTTGTCGGCGGCCATCGCCAGCGCCGACGTGACCGAGGCGTTCTGCTTATCGGTCATCTTTTCGACGCCGACACAGGCCACAAAGTCGGCCATGCCGCCGGCCACCGCGATGTAACCCATGCGCAGGGCTGCCGCGCCGCTGCCACAGGCGGCCTCGACCTTGACGGCTTCGACACCCTTCAGGCCGGCGAAGTCGGCGATGATGGCGCCCAGGTGCTCCTGGCCGGTCAACTCGCCCGACAGCATGTTGCCGACAAACAGCGAATCGATGCGCTCCAGTCGGGCGTCCTGCATGGCCGCGTGCAGCGCGTAGTAGCCCAGTTCGCGCAGGCTCTTGTCCCAGTGTTCACCGACCTTCGTTTGGCCGATGCCGATGATGGAAACGTCTCTCATATCAATTGACGATTGGGGATTGACGATTGACGATTGGCGATTGCGCTTCAATCGTCAATCGGAAATCGGTCAATCTTTCAATTCAGTTTGTAGTTGCCTTTCAGCCGGGCATACAGGGCGTAGTCGATCTGCGTCCGGCGATTGATGTAGTCGCGCGTCGTCTGCGCGCGCGCGCCTTCGCGCCGCTCCTGAACGAGCAGGCTGAAGGCATCGCTGCCGGCCCCGCTGCCGAACGAGGCCAGCAGGATACGGTCACCCGGCTTCGCGACGTCCAGCACCGCCGTCAGCCCGATCAGCGCCGAGCCGGCATAGGTGTTGCCGATCTCATTCACCAGCAGTCCCGGCTTGATCTGCTCGCGGGTAAAGCCCAGGTCCTCGCCGACCTTCATCGGGAACTTGGCGTTGGGCTGATGGAACACAGCGTAGGCGAAGTCGCCTGCTTTCAGGTTCATCTCGGCAAACAGCCTCGACACCGACGAGGAGATGTGATGGAAATACGCCGGCTCGCCGGTGAAACGTCCGGCGTGTTCGGGATACTTCTCATATTGCCGGCGCCAGAAATCCGGCGTGTCGGTCACGTAGGAAACTGACCCCTCGAACACGGCGATGGACGCTTCGGCCGGCCCGATCACGAAGGCTGCCCCGCCTGCGCCGGCGGTGTACTCCAGAGCGTCGCTGGGCCGGCCCTGGGCGGCGTCCATGCCGATTGCCAGCGCGTAGTCGGCCATGCCGCTGCCCACCAGTCCAATGGCGGCCTGGATGGCCTCGGTGCCGGCCTTGCACGCAAATTGCCAGTCGGCGGCGGTCGTATACGGCGTCGCGCCGATAGCTTCGGCTACGATCGTGCTGGTCGGCTTGACAGCGTAGGGATGGGATTCGCTCCCGACCCACACGGCGCCAATCCGGCTCGGCAGCAGTCCCCCGCTGCGCGCCAGCGCATTGCGCGCCGCTTCGATGCTCATGGTGGCTACGTCCTCATCCAGCCCCGGCACCGACTTTTCGCGCACCGGCAACTGCATGTTGCCCTCAGTCCATAACTCGGCTACTTCCTGCGCCGGCAAGCGGTAGCGTGGCACATACGCACCATAACCTGCAATCCCTACCGCACGATTCGGTTTCATAACGCTCATAACAGTTTCAGTATTCCCGTTCGCGTCTATTCGCGTCTATTCGCGTCTATTCGCGTTCATTCGCGTTCATTCGCGGATGCGATCCTTCGCGCTTTTCCCAGACTTATCCCAGATTCTTCTGTGATAAGTTATGCCTGATCTGGCTCCGGCTCGCAGCTCTGCACTTTGTTTGTTCAGTGTTCGCCCCAACGGCCAATCACTGATCGGCATTGTAGAGAGGGAACACTCTCAAAACCCTGCGACCGTTCGAAGAACAGGCGCTCCGGTAGATTTTGATAGTGAAATTTGTCACGAAATGAGCCGGTCGTGAGAAGCCGACTCAGAATCCGGGAAGGGGTTAATGCAGGGGCCGCCCTCCAGGGTGGCCCTCTCCGGGTGTGTCATGCCGACGCAGGCCCCACGTTCGTGGGGATGACGTTTTCCACTCCGGGCGCCTGTGAGGCAGGGTGAGGATAGGGCGCTAACCGCCCAGGTTGACTCCGACCAGCCGGCCAATCGTGAACGTGATGGCGGCTGCGATGAGTCCGAACAGCACCTGACGCAGGCCGGAGAACCAGATCGACCGGCCTGTGAACAACGTGATGGCCGAACCGATGACGAACAGCCCTGCGGCGCTGACGGCAATGCTGGCGATCACTGCTGTCATCCCTCGCAGGAAAAAGAAAGCGGATACGGGCAGCACTGCGCCGATGGCGAACAGGATGAACGAGGTGATGGCCGCTTCCCAGGCCGACCCGCCCAGCTCCTGTGGGTCGATGCCGAGTTCTTCGCGCGCCAGCGTTTCGACCGCCGAAGCCGGGTCGCTCATGATCTGCTGGGCCATCTGGCGGGCGCGCGTTTCGTCGATTCCCCGCGCCTGATAGATCAGCGTCATTTCTTCGATCTCTTCTTCCGGCGCAGTGGCAATTTCAACTCGTTCGATGGAGATCTGCCGCTGGTACAACTCGCGCGAGCTTTGCACCGACAGCCATTCGCCCAGCGCCATCGAGATGGCCCCGGCCAGCAGGCCGGCCAGCCCGGCGATCAGAATGGATTGTTCGTTCAGGTCGGCGGCGCCGGCCACACCCATCACCAGGCTGAGGTTCGACACCAGCCCGTCGTTGGCGCCAAGCACGGCTGCGCGCAACGCATTGCCGCCGCCGGAGCGATGCCGGCCTTCGAGTTGCGCCAGCGCGCCGCCGCTGATTTTGCCGCGCACCGGCTGCGTGATGGCGCGCAGCAGCCGGGCGTGCGAGCCTTCATCCGCCGACAGCTCGCTTGCGCCGGCTTCCCGCCCATACTTCCCGCTGTCCTTCTGCTCCAGTTCGGTGATGGTGGGCAGCACCAGGGTGACGCCGAATCGCCGCGCCAGGATGCTGAACACGCGCGTGCGAAAAGATGGCTTGAAGGGCGGGATAGCGACGCCGGCCTCGCTCAGTTTTTTGATCCACACATCGGCATGGCGCTGTTCGACAGCCGCCATGCGCCGATACACCGTTGCCAGGTGCTCGTCCCGTTCAGTATCGGCCAGCGCCTGGTACAGCGCCGCGCCGTTGCGCTCGTCATTCAGAAATTCCAGGTAGCGCCTGATGGTTTCAGGGTTCATGAATGCGCCTCGGTCAGGGTGGCCCACAGTTCGGTTGCCACGCGCTGCGCCGCCTGTTGTATCACGGGTGACGCGGCGGCGTCAAAAGCCACACCGCCGGCCTGGATGCCGATCAGGTCGACCTCGCAGCCCAGCTCGGACGCAAGGTATTGGGCGATCACATGCAGCGGCAGGGTGTGCGTCGATGATCTCAGACCGGCGGTCTTGCGCCAGTCGATCCACGCGACTGCGCCAGGCGGCGTGTCTTCGTCGCTCAAGGCGGCATCGACGAAGAGGATCAGGTCAGGGGCAAAGCGACGCAGCGTGCCGGTCATATTTTCCGGGGCGGCGCCGGCTTCCAGCGCCAGGATGGATGGATGCCCGCCGTCGCGCGCCTGCCATTCAATCAAAGCGCGGGCAACCAGCAGGCCGGCTGCGTCGTCGCCGCGCAGTTCACTGCCAATGCCGACGACGGCCACGCGCGGGCGGCGTTCAGGCTTTGTCAGCCGGCTCAGCGCCTGCCGGAGAGACTGCTTCCAGGATGGCTCTAATGTCCGACTCGTTTCCATAGTGCACGGTGAACGGCTCTTTTGTCAGCGCCGCCAGCTCGTACTGCTCGTTGGACATGCTCAGGCATTTGAACCGGCAACTCGACACGCACTGCGCGCAATACGTGCAGCGGTCGGCGTGATAGCGCATGACGAACTTTTTGGCCTTGCGGTCGATGACAATCAGTTCGAGCGCGTCTGCCGGGCAGTCTTTCATGCACAGCATGCAGCCGGAGCAGTTGGTCGGGTCATACTGCAACTCGCCGCGCAATCGCTCCGGCGGCTTGCGCTTGACGAACGGGTACTGCTCCGTCACCGGTCGCTTGAACAAAGACCGCAATAGATCACTCAACATGCCACCGAACTTCATTTTTCACTCCGTGGCAGGACAGGGACAAGCCCTGCCCCTACCGTTACGCAACACGCAATACGCAACACGCAATACGCAACACGCAATACGCAATACGCAATACGTACCATGCACACCATCCTACACGATCAATCGCGCGCCGACGATCACTGCCAACTGCGCCAGAACCAGTAGCGCACCGTAGCGCCACCACAGGCCGACGGTTTGATCGATGCGCAATCGGGCGAACAGGGTTTGAATAAGCGCCAGAATGACCAGCAGGCCGAGCGTCTTGATCAGGAAGTCTATCGGGTTGGCCAGCCCGCCCATATAGAGCGCGGCGATCAGGGTTAGCCCGACGACCAGTTCGACGCCCCGGCCCAGGCGGAACAGAGCGTAGCCGCGCCCACTGTATTCGGTTAGCGCGCCGGCCACGATCTCCGTCTCGGCTTCCGGCGCGTCAAAGGGCGGCAGTTCCAGTTTGCCCATCAGCCCGATCAACGCGACCACGAAGCTCACCGGCTGGGTGATCAGCGCCCATTGGCCGCCGGTCTGCGCGATGATCTCGCTGACTTGCCAGCTCCCGGCCACGATGGCCGGGCTGAGCAGGGCCAGCATGAATGGCGCTTCGTAGGAGAACAACTGGGTCAGGGTGCGCACCGCGCCGACGATGGAGAAGCGATCCAGGGTGTTTGCCCCGGCCAAGCCGGTGCACAGCGTCAGCAGGCTGAGCAGGTACACCGCCACGATCAGGTCGCCGGGGAAGCTGAACGCCGGCGGCAGGCCGGCCATCGGCACGTACAGGGCGGCGGTCAGCGCGCCGGCCAGCGCGACGACCGGCAGCCAGGTGAACAGGCCGGGGTTCACGCCGGCCGGAACCACTTCTTCTTTCGCCAGCAGTTTGAAGGTGTCGGCGACCGGCTGAAACCAGCGCGGCCCGATGCGGTTCTGGAAGCGCGCGATCAGTTTGCGGTCCACCCACTCATAGGCCAGTCCGCACGCCAGCGCGAACAGCCCGCCGGGGAAGATCAGTAATGCGATGATGCTCATAGGTCAGTCGTCAGTCGTCAGAAGTCAGTAGCCAGTCGTCAGTCGTCAGAAGTCAGTAGCCAGTCGTCAGTCGTCAGTATCTGACTACTGACTACTTTGTACTGACTACTTTGTACTGACTACTACTACCCGGTCATTGCACGAGAAGCAGGGGTCGATGCCGGCGAGGATCATCGGCGCGTCGGCAAGCTGGTGGCCGATGGTGAGCCGGCCCACCGAGCCGAAGTTGCAGATGCTGGGCGTGCGCACTTTGACCCGCTCCGGCTTGTCGCCGCCGTTGCTTTTGATGAAGTAGAACAACTCGCCGCGTGGCGCTTCGACCCGGCTGATGGCTTCGCCCGGCGGCATCTTGCGCGGCATCTTTGCGGCCAGTTCGCCCGGCGGCAGCTTGTCCAGAATCTCGCGGATGACGCGATAGGACTCGAACAACTCGCGCACGCGCACCGCGAAGCGCGCCTCCAGATCGCCGGCGGTGTCGATGATCGTGTTGACCGGGAATTGGTCGTAGGCCAGGTAGGGCGCATCGACGCGCACATCGCGCGCGACGCCGGAAGCGCGCGCCACCGGCCCGACAGCGCCATACTCAATGGCCTGTTCCCTTGTCATCATACCCACGCCGCGCGTGCGGCGCAGAAATGCCGCGTCGTTCGTCACCACGTCCAGATAGTGATGCGTGCGCTGCTCCAGAAAATCCAGCCCGCGCAGGATGGCGTCGCGTTGCGCCTCGTCGATGTCGAACTTCACGCCGCCGAGGAGATTGCACGAGTAATGCACGCGGTTCCCGCTTAGTCCTTCGAGCAGGTCCATGACGGTCTCGCGGTCGCGCCAGGAGTACATGAACAGCGCGTCGAAGCCGGCCTCGTGCGCGGCCACGCCCACCCACAACAGGTGGCTGTGGATGCGCTCCAGTTCGCAGAAAAGCTCGCGGATGGCCTGCGCGCGGGGCGGGGCGGTGACGCCGGCCAGCTTCTCCACGCCCAGCGCATAGGCCGTCGCGTGGATGTGCGAACAGATGCCGCAGATGCGCTCGATCAGGTACAGGTTTTGCACCCACGTGCGATCCTCTGTGCCGCGCTCGACGCCGCGATGCACGTAGCCCAGCCGGATCGTTGCGTTGGTGACGACTTCGCCATCCACCGTAAACTCGAAGTGGCCCGGCTCCTTCAGCGCCGGATGCTGCGGCCCGATCGGCACGATAAATTTGTTCGCTTCCATAGGAGTAGTCAGTAGCCAGTAGTCAGGGGTCAGGAGTCAGGAGTCAGGGGTCAGCACTCAACCCTCAACCTTACCAACCTTGCCAACCTTCACCTCAACTGCGCGGGGTTGAAATCCTTGCGCAGGGGGTACACGCCATCCGGCCAGTCTTCGGGCAGGAAAAGCTTGTCGCTGTTGGGTGTGCCGGCGACCGTGACGCCGAACATCTCGCTCAGTTCACGCTCGAAGAAGCTGGCGGCGGGAATGACCCCACACACGCTGTCGATCACGGGATTGTCGCGCGGCAATGTGACGCGCAACGTCACCACTGCCGGCCCTTCGCAGAAGTGATAGAGCGCCTCCAGCTTGCCGGCTTCCACGCCCAGGTCCAGGCCGGTGATAGCGGTGAGGAAGCCCCAGCCGGCTGCGTGCAGCGCCGTCGCCGCCGGCACAACGTCCTGCGGCGCGATTACCACATCCGCGCGCGCCGGCTCCGGGCGCATGGTCTCTTTGGCCCACGGCGCCAGAATCGATTCTGCGGCTTGAAGCAGATCTGTTGCGTCTTTCGTCATTGCGTGTTGCGTATTGCGTATTGCGTATTGGGTTGTTCACTGCCCGGCGTCTGCCGTCTGTGATCTGTTGTCTGTATTCTGTAGTCTGTCGTCTGTGCTCTGCGCTCTGCCGTCTGTCTTCTTCAGGCTCTCCAGCAGTTTCACCACGCCGTCGATGATGGCTTCGGGGCGGGGCGGGCAGCCGGGGATGTAGACATCGACCGGGATCACGGCATCGACATGGCCGACGATGTTGTAGCAGCCCTGAAACGCGCCGCCGGAAATGGCGCACGACCCAACCGCCACGACGAATTTTGGCTCCGGCATTTGCTCATAGATGCGCTTCAGCCGCTCGCGCGATTGCAGCGTCACCGGGCCGGTGCAGATCAGGATGTCGGCATGGCGCGGGCTGCCCTGCAACTTGACTCCCACGCGCTCCAGATCGTAGCGCGGGGTAAGCGTGGCCAGGATTTCGATGTCGCAGCCGTTGCACGAGCCGCTGTTGTAGTGAATGGCCCACGGTGAGTTGATGCGCGCCCAGGTCTTCAGCTTTTCCAGCGCGCCATCCCAGATGTGTTCGGGGTTGATGTTCATACAGATCTCTCGCTGATCGTTAACCCAGTATCAAAGCCAGGAGCGCCAGCATCAAGCCGGCCAGCATCACGATCATGGCCGGGCTGCTGGCCCCGGTGGCCAGGATCAGCACGCCCAGGTGCAGCACGGCGAAGAACAACGCTGCGGTGAAGAACTGCCGGTAGCCGGGCACGGCCTGAACGGTCGATGCTTCCTCGCCGCTGGCGTAAGTGCTGCTCTTGAGCGCGGATTCCTTTGTCTTGCCGGCCAACACGCGCCCAAAGCCGAACAACACGCCGGTCAGCGCAACATACAACACAAACGCGATCGGCGGAATCAGAATCACTTCCATTGACATTCACCCATGATGATACTCACTACGCAACACGCGCTACGCAATACGTTCTGCCACTCACCACCCGGCCAGCAGCGCCTGACCCGCCGGCCCGGTCAAGCCATCGACCAGCGCCGGCCATACGCCCAGCGCGACGACCAGAATGCTCATGACGATCAGCGGAACGACCATGCTCAGCGGCATGGCTTTGCCCCGCCGCACTGCGTCCGACACCTCGCGCCGGTACATGGCATTGACCAGCGGCGCGTAGTACGCCAGCGAGAGCACGCTGTTCAGCGCGGCAAAGATCACCAGCAACGCCACCAATGTGTCGCCGGCCTGAAAACCGCCCACGAAAATCTGCCACTTCGACATGAAGCCGACCAGCGGTGGCAGGCCGGCCAGTCCCAGCACCGCAACGCCCAGCGCCAGCGCCGCCAGCGGGTAGCGCCGCGCCGCGCCGTTCAGATCGTTGACCGTCAGCGGCCCGTGCGCGCCGTTCGCCACATACAGCGTGTACAGCAGCGCGCCGGCAGCCAGGAAGGCCAGTCCCTTCATCAGCCCGTGACTGAGCATGTGGAACACGCCGCCCTGCGCAGCCGCCGCCTGGCCGGTATAGGCCGCCACACCAAAGCCGAGCAGCATGTAGCCCATGTGGCTCAGGCTGGAGAAGGCCAGCATCCGCTTGACCTGCGTCTGCTTCAGCGCGAGCAGATTGCCCAGGAGCATGTTCAGCGCAGCGAACAGCAGCAGCAGTTGGCCGAAACGCGCTACAGAGTCGCCTTCGCCCAGCAGCGGAGACACGGCCCGCAGCAGCGCGATCAAGCCGGCCTCGATCACCACGCCCGACAACATGGCGCTGATGCCGCTGGGCGCCTGAGAGTGGGCATCGGGCAGCCAGGTGTGCAGGGGAACCAGCGCCGCTTTCACGCCAAATCCCAC
>CALBEF010000033.1 GCA_937927775.1 uncultured Anaerolineae bacterium
GACGCACTTTGCGCTGGGCGGCACGCAGATCAACCTGAATGTGATGGACAGAAACAAGGTGCTCGAAGCGCATCAGGACCCGCGCAAGCATCCGGATCTGGTTGTGCGTGTGACCGGCTTCAGCGCCTACTTCGCCAGCCTGTCGCCCGAATTCCGGCAACAGGTGGTGGATCGGATCGTGTCGGAGGGGTGATCGACCGGCCGCGCCGTTTGGCGGCGAGGCGGATGCAATCGGCGATGTCACGTTGCGTCTTCAGCCGGGGGAGCGGCGTGTTCTGCGCGCCGGCTGATATGGTCCCAGGAAACGCTCGCCGTTGAAAAGGTCTCTCGCGTGTTCGGCGCGTACTTCCTGCGGTAGTGTTTTCGCGCCCAATCCATGATCGGGGTAATGCCGACCAGCGGGTTTTCTGCCTGCGACCACGGCTTGCCCGGCGTAAGGTTGTCGCGGGCAGCGTATTCCGCGAGCGCATCCCTCAGACGCCGGTGCAGCGTCGTGTCTATTTCAAAGGCTACTGCTTCCACACTGCTGAAGCGCAGATGGCCGGCGACCCAGCGTTCCAGAAATGCGGCGGTCAGCGAGCCGACGCCGGCCCCCGCGTCCAGCAGCCGGCAGTCGCCGCCTGTGTCGGAGAATAGCGACGCCATGAAGCCAGCGATGCGCCTGGGCGTGAAGAACTGGCCGAGCTGCGCTTTCTTCAGTGCCTCGGCGCTGCCGGACATCAACCGTTGATTGGCTTCGAGGGTGGCAAGCATGAGTCTATTCTCTGGCCGGCTATGGCGCTCCCTGCGCGCATTATAGGGTGTAGTACCATGCGCGCACCATGAGCACTCACGGCAAACCCCTCTCCGGCAATCCCATCCTGCGCGGGCGCGGCGTGTGCGATCCGCATGTGCGCATCTTCAACGACCGCGCCTGGCTGTATGCCACGCACGACAAATCGCCCGACAGCCCCACGTTCGTCATGGAGGACTGGTGGGTCTGGTCGTCGCCCGATCTGGTTAACTGGACGCACGAATGCGCGCTGCGGCCCGAAGACACCTGGATCGGCCCCGGCTTCACTTCGTGCTGGGCCACCGACGCCGCCGAGCGCAACGGCCGCTACTACTGGTACTTCTCCGAAGCCAATCGCAGCACCGGCGTCGTGGTGGGCGAAACGCCGGCCGGCCCCTGGCATGACCCACTGCGCCGACCCCTTGTTAGCCCCGACGATGCCCCCGCCGGCGCCTATGATCCCGGCGTGTTCATCGACGACGATGGAACCCCATACCTCGTCTTTGGGGTGTGGGACTATTACATCGCCCGGCTGAACGACGACATGATCTCGCTGGCCGAGACCCCGCGCCGCATCACCATCCACAATCCCGAAGGGCCGTATGGCAAGGGCAAGCTCGACGACAAGCCGTACCTGCACAAGCGCGCCGGCGTTTACTATCTCTCGTGGGGCTGCTATTACGGCATGTCCGATCGCGTGTATGGGCCTTATGAGTGCCGGGGATCGGTGATCCAGGAAGCCTGCGTGGACGAGCCGCTGCGCTACACACACGCCGCGCTCACCTGCGACCGGCATGGCTCATTCTTCGAGTGGCGCGGACAGTGGTACTACATCTGCAACGACATGAGCCAGACGCGCACCGAGTTCTTCCGCGATTCGTCCATCGGCTATGTCTTCTACCGCGCCAATGGCGAGATCGAGCCGGTGCGCCTGACAACCGCCGGCGTGGCGTTGCCGTGACGTGAATGAGGGCCGGCCTGACAATCAGTGGCCGGCCCAGAACGCATCCAGCGCCTGAGTGGTTTCGCTCAGCTTCTCGAAGTGGGGCAGGCCGCGCGTCGGCGAGATGCGTTCCGCGCGCCACTGCGGGTTGCGCTGCAACACGCGCGGCAGCAGGTCGAAGCCGGTGTAGGCGTCCTGATCGTAGATCGCCAGCGTGGGCGCGCTCAATCGCTCGTAGACGCGCTCGGCCACATCGCGCGTGAACAGCTTGCCGCTGACGAAGTAGAGCGGGGCATGATGGGCGCCGATCTGGTGACTGGTGAGATAGGCGTACTCGACCAGACCTTCATCCACCGGCCCGGCGAAGCTCTGTTGCAGAAACCAGCGGATGCTCCTGCGCGTGGCCAGCAGGTCGAAGAAAGCCTGCCCCCACAGCGGATACGAGAACGCCTTGTAAACGATGTCGCTTGCGCCGCTGTCGTTGGCGCGTTGCGTGGCCCGGCCTGTGTTGCGCGCGCGCAGCCCGCTGGGTGAGATGACGCTGAGCGACGCGAACAGTTCCGGCTGCGCCAGCGCCGCAGAGGCGGCGAACTCGCTGCTGAGCGACAGGGCAATCACATCGGCCGGCGCTTTCACTTCGCGCTGCAGAAACTCTATGATGGCGTCCTGGTAGAGCTGCGCCGAATACACCCGCTTTGAGCGTTCGGAGAATCCAAACCCCGGCAGTTCCAGCGCAAACACAGGCCGGCGACCCTGATAGTGGTGGAACAGTGGCCGTATCTCATAGGCCGATCCGGCGGCGTTGATGGCGTGCAGCAGGATTAGCGGCCGGCCCGTCCCAGACCGGTCGCTGTAGAAGTTCAACATGCCGCAGGTTGCGCTGGACAGCAATTGCCGGGGCGCGTTGACCGCGTTCGGCAGGGGCAGCGCGTGATCGATGACTTTGCGACTGTAGGCGATCCAGCCGGCGGCTGCGGCGATGCCGGCAATCTTGATCAGCGCAATGCTGTTCCACAGGCCAGAGGCGGCTTTGCGTTTTCGGAGTGGGTGTGATTGTTTCATCGCAGAGAGTCCCGGCGCATCAGGCAAACACGCCATATTCCGCCAGCCGCACCCGGCTTGAGTCCACGCCGCGCGCGACACCGGCAACGAATTCATGCTCCTCTTCCGGCAACTGGTCGGCCTGGCGCGACAGGCGATCCAGCCAGCCCAGTTCGGTCTCGGGAATCATGAGTTTGCCGCCGGCGTGGGCTGCGCGCAATGCGGCGAGCGCGGCCTGCGCGGCACGGCGCACGCGCCGATAGGATGTTGGCTCGGCCACGATCTGGCCGGCGATATCGATCACAACATCGGGACGCAGCACAAACGCCTGCGGATCGAGCCGGGCGTCGGATTCCACCAGGCAGTCGCGCATGTTCAGCGCAGCGGGCCGGCCCCGCGCCGAGGCGCAGTTCAACATGCGCGCGGCGTAGGCCAGTTGCTCGACCGAGACAGCCGGCGCCATGCCGCCCAGCAACTTCACGTTCTGCACCGACTCGTTGCTGATCAGGTCGGCAGTTGCGCGCGCGATGTTGCCGAACGGGATGGGGAACGCAACGGCGGCTTCGGCGCCGGCAACCGAGATCGGGCAGCCGGTGATGGCTTTGAGGTACGGCCCTTCGTAAGCTGCGTCTTTGCCCGGCCCGCTGGCGCCGCGCTCATAGGCGACCAGGCTGCGCGCGACGGTCATCACGCGCACTGCCGCCGCCCAGACCTTTGGGATGTATCGCTGGTGGGCGAGCATCATGGCGGTGTTGCCGAACCCCCCGGCGCCGTCGCTGGCCGCGATGACGGCGTGTTTGCCGGCCGCCATGATGATGCCGTCCCACAGGCTGGCCATGTCGCGGCACGCCAGCACGCCGATGGCCAGGACGGCCATGCGCAGGTCGCCATACAGCAGCGCCTCGTCGCACACTTCCTTGCCGCCGGTCGATTCGATGGACAACATGTCGGCGCCGGCCACCGCGCATAACGCAAACGAGCGCATCATGCGGTCCCACATTTCGCCGTCATGCAGTTTTGGCGGGCGCGCGTATGCGCGAATATCGCTGGGTGTCACGCGCAGGGCGCACTTCAACCCGTCGGCTTTGGCGTACTTGTCCAGCGTGACGCGCAGGATGGCGGTGATGTCGGCGCCCCAGTCCGGCTCGAGCGTCATCGGCGGCAGCAGCTCGAACTCGACGACGAGGCCGGGAACCTGCAATTCGACGGCCCGCGCGCAGACGGCTTCGATCATGCCGGCATATTGCGATTGCACGTCGGGCATGGTCTCGGCGCTGATCTCCATCGGCGGCAGGGTGAAGTTGATTTCCGGGTAAACCGTGCCGCCGCCAATCTCCAGCCCGTTGCCGATTCGGATCGGACGCGGCGCGTGGCCGAAGATGAGATCATCGGTGTTGCTGATGGCAAGGGCGCTGTAGCGCGCCCCGTTGCGCTTGGTCATAGTTTTCAGTATTTCCCTTTGCGGGTCCAGCGTGCGATTTTGGCAATCATAGCATCAGCTTCTTCCACAGAACTGACGCTGGTTTGCAGCATAATGCCCTCCGGGTCGAGGTTGTCCATAAAACACTCAAGCTCACGCGGCTCGATCATAATATGCGCATTTTTGCCGGCGTTCTGAATCTTCTGGAACACGTGCATCCAGCGCGAGGCCGGTTTTGCGCCGTCGCCATACACGAACTGGATGGCGTCGAGTTTGGGAATGTCGAGCAGCAGGTCGAGGTGGCGCAGCGCACCGGGGCCGTCCAGGTGGTAGATCGAGCGGTCGAGCCAGGCGATCTCGGCCAGCAGTTCGGGTAGAAAGAATTCCTCAAACATCTCGGTCGAGATCATGATGGAAAAGTCGTTGGACGGGATGTAGTAGCGTCCGCCGTCGACGAACAGGTGCGTCCAACTGGTGCAGATGGTCTGGCCGGCGTCCCGGATGACCTGATGGTTGAGTTTGAAGAACTCGAAGAAAGCCGGATAGATGTGATGTATGAGCGCGTGCGCCTGTTCCGGCGACTCGACCAGGTCGATGCACAACTGCTGCGGGTCGCGGAGCGAGGCCGCCAGGTCGCCGCCGGGGTGGATGTCGGTGACACCGACCAGGAACTTGCCGCGCCCAACCTCCAGCGCGCGGCGTGTCATGTCGAGCAGGCAGCGCAGATATTCATTATCCGGGTCGATCCGAAGCCTGGGGATATCTGACCAGTCATGCAGGATCGGCTCGGACCATGATGAGTCTTCGGTGAAGTTCAACGGCGCGCCGTAGCAGGCGGTGAGAATTTCGGGGCCGAGGTTGGGCATGTAGATGGGCAGGCTCTCGCCGGCCCAGTAGGTGTTGGCCGCGTGAATGGCGGCGCATTCCACCTGGTAGTCGATGTCCATCCAGCGTTCGCGCAGGGTGGCGTGCGTTTTGGCCGGCCAGGGCTGAACGTTGGGCCTGGGCGCGGTCAGCAGAATGGTGGCGCGGTCGATGATTTCGCCCTCCCACCAGGCGGCCATGCGTTCGACGACCTTATCGGCGTCGGGTTTGTGCTCAAGCGTCAGAGTTGATGCCGAATTGGATGCGGGTGTAGTCATGGTCATGGCGCTGATTGTAGGCGCTTTTGCCACTCATCACTCTTCATCCATCACCTTGTCACCTTGTCACCTTGTCACCTTGTCATCCCCGCGCCCCCCCGCGCATCACGCCGGATTCGCGCAGCCGGCGCACAGCGGCGCGAACGGTGAACAGGATGGCGCAACCGGCCCGCGTCTGCGCAGACGCTTATCTGCAAATTCCCGGCATTTCCTCATCCAACGCCAGGCATTGCGCGCTATACCTGACGTTCGACAACATGAACAAGCCAGCACACACCGGGCACGACATTCATCCCTTGATCCAGGCGCGCTGGAGCCCGCGCGCATTCGACCCGCGTCCCATCGACGCCGGCCAGGCGCTAAGCCTGTTCGAGGCGGCCAGATGGTCCGCGTCTGGCGGCAACAATCAACCCTGGGCGTTCGTCGTCTTCCCCGCTGATGACAGCGAAGCGCGCCGGCAAATTGAAGATGCCCTCACCGGCAACAACCGCGAATGGGCGCCGCGCGCGCCGCTGCTGGTGTTGGCAGTCGCAATGCCACATCCCCGCGTCGGCAAAGTCGGCCCCTACTCATACTATGACCTCGGCCAGTCTGTCGCGCAGCTTGTCGTGCAAGCCACTGCGCTGGGGTTGTTCGCGCATCAGATGGCCGGCTTCGAGGCGGACAAAGCGCGCCAGGCTGCCGGCCTGCCCGACGACTGCGAGCCAATGGTGGTGATTGCCATCGGCCACTATGGCGATTACAACGACCTGCCCGAAGCGCTGCGCGAGCGAGAGCTTGCCCCGCGCGTCCGCAAGCCCCTGTCGGAGTTTGTGTTTCAGGGGCGATGGGGGCGGCCGATCATGCTTGCAACGGCGTCTGCAACAACGCGCTAAGCCATCGGCGCATTCAGCGTGTGCTCGAATGTAACCGCCACATCCGGCGACAGTGACGAGCGCACCGAGCAATACTTGTTCAAGGCCAGGTCTATGGCGCGCTCGACTTGCGCTTCATCAATGCCGGCCGCCTCGATTTCGAAGCGCAGGTGGATCTTCTGGAATGCCCACGGCGCTTCTGCCGCCTGCTCGCCGCTCACGCGCACAATCAGCTTGCGCAGGTCAGCGCGCCGCTTCCTGATGATCTCCACCACGTCCACATTGGCGCAGGTCGCTACCGCGATCAGCAACAGGTCAGACGGCTTCACGCCGATGCTGTCCTCGCCCGGCTTTGAAGCGACCAGGCTGTGGCCGGTGCTGTCCACGCCGATGTAGGTCTGTTCGTTCAACCAGATGACTTCTGCTTTTGCCATGTCCCAGTTTTCCTCGCCCTGTTAGATGCGGCGTGGCCTGCAAGGTGACATTGCCGTGTCGGCGCGACTACTCCCTGACGAGGTGCGCATCCTCCGGCGGCACGATGGCTGGCGCAGTCGGGTCGAAACACACGAACTCGAAGTAGCGCAGCGGGCCGGGGCCGGCGTTGGCGATGCGGTGCTGGTGCGAGGCCGGCACGTGCTGATAGTCGTTTGGTCGCATTACGCCCTGCAGCCGTTCGATCTGAATGGATGCCTGGCCCTCCAGCACGTAGATCATCTTTTCGCGCTTGTCCAGCGCCTCGATCTCAGTTGCGCCGCCGGGCGGCAGCGTGCGCACGTTCACGCTGATGCGCTCGTCCGAGGGCATTGGTTCGTCGCGGAAGGCGTTTGCCACCGGCGCCAGCCCCTCGAAGGCATCGGGCACAAAGTCCTTGTACTGCCAGCGGTTGTATTTGTGGTTCGGCGTCACCAGCACGTAGAGGCAAACGGTCTCGTCGCCGACCAGCCAGTAGTTGTGGTACTTGTTCGGGGGCATGAACAGCAAGTCGCCCGGCCCCACGCGCTGCCTGCTGTGGCCGACCTGAATATCCATCTGGCCGGCGGCGATGTAGATGATCTCCGAGGCGTCTTTGTGCGCGTGCGGCAGGGGCCCCAGCGGATCGTTGATAAACCAGTGTGCGTCCGGCGTCCAAACCAGCGCGCGCGATCGAATGCGCTCGGTCCAGATCAGCGGCTGTTTCATCCATTCTTTGTAGTCAGGAATTACCATGGTTTCTCCATTTGGTCATTTCAGCCATTGAGTCATTGAGTCATTGAGTCATTGAGTCAATGTCTCAATCACACAATCGCTCAATCACACAATCACACAATCACACAATCACTCGATCGCTCAATCTGGCAGTGTGACCGGCAGTTTTGCCATCAGCCCGCCATCGACAAGGTAAGATGCGCCGGTCAATGCGCTGGCGTCGTCGCTGCACAGAAACAAGACCAGCTTCGCCACGTCCTGCGCTGTGATGACTCGGCCGATCGGGTGCATCCGGCCCCACGAGGCGATGGTGCCTTCAACGTCATCCGGGTTGAGGGCGCGGGCAGCGTTGCGCAGCATGGGCGTGTCAACCGAGCCGGGCAGGATGGCGTTCACGCGGATGTTCTCGTGGGCGTGATCCTGCGCGATGGCTTTGGTCATCGCCAGCGTGGCGGCCTTGCTGGCGGCATAGATGGCGACGGTGGTCTGCGTCGAAAGCGCCTGCACCGACGAGGTGCACACGATTGCGCCACCGCCGCGCCGGCGCATGGCCGGGATGGCGTATTTGCACATCCACACGTGCCCCTTGAAGTTCACGCCCATCTCGCGTTCGTAGTGCTCTTCGGTGACGTTCTCGATCAGGCTGTACATCACGATGCCGGCGTTGCTGAACAGAATGTCCAGGCCGCCGAACGTTTCGACTGCGACGCGCACCACGCGCTCCGCATCGGTCATTTTCGTCACATCGGTGGGGACAAAGATCGCGCGCGGCAACGCTTGCGCAAGCGCTTCGCCTTCGGCGGCGTCGATGTCGGCAATGACCACCGCCGCGCCCTCTGCGCTGAATGCCTCCACCGTTGCCCGGCCAATCCCTTTCGCGCCGCCGGTCACCAGCGCCACTTTCCCATCAAATCGTCTGCTCATGCCAACACTCACCCTGCTTCTCAATCGTCAATCGCTCAATCGCTCAATCGCTCAATGCTTCCACTCCCCCTCAAACGCGCCGGCGATCAACTGCGTCTCGATCGACGCGCCGGCTTCGAGCTTCAACCAGTCGCCGCGCGCGATGGATGCCGCCGCGTCTTCATCGTAGCGGGTTGTCCACGGTTCGAGCGCGACGGCATAGGCGCGGCCCCACCACGGCGCATCCTGTGAACTGTAACGCTCCTGCCAGTACCACACGTGTTTGAACAGCGCGCCATCCCATGACACGCCGAAGCCAACGTTGTGCGACGCGCTCTTGATGGCATACCATGCCCGGCGATCAAAGCCGGACAGGTAGGCCAGATCGGCGCAGGGTGGGGCGGATTCCGGCGGGATGATGCTGGCGTCGTCGGTCTCGCCGTTGATGTTCTCGGCAGCCGGCCATGTGAACGCGACGCCCGGCTTGAAGCGCCGCTGCGCCGGCATCATCGGGTCGGCCCACATCGTCGTCGCATTAGTGGCGATTGTTGCCCCGTCGCGCAGGAACGGCAGCCCGAAGGCGATGTGATGCCCCCACATCAGGTCGAGCGCGGTCTTCGATTCGTTGGTCAGGCGTTCGTCGATGCGCAGGGTCGGCGCGTTTGCTTCGAGGGTGAGCGTCTTTTCGATCAGCGCCGGGACGCGCAAGGGGCGCGCCCACAGTTTGACCGACACGCGCGCCGGCCCCTGTTCGATCAGCGCATGGCGCCACGGCGTCAGCGACACTTCGCCATGCTGGCCCAGCGACGCGCCGCGATACACGAACGCGGGGCTGTTGGGCAGAATCTCCTGCCAGCCGCCGTAATAATAGTCCTCGAACTGGTTCGTTGTGTCCCGCATTTGCGAGAAGTCGCGCTGCGGGTTGCGAATGCCGAGCGGCAGCCGGCACATGAAATCCACGTCCGCCGGCTTGTAGCGAAACTCGAAGATGTCGCTGCCGCGCCCTGCCAGCACGCCGATTCTGACCAGATCGTTCTCCAGCCAGATCACATCCATGCCCTTGTATGTCCACTCGTCGGAGATCGCGCAGATCCCTGTTCCAAATGGCTGTTTCATTTTTGCCTGCCCCGGTTTGAGTTGGCTCGAATCTACCACAGGCCGGCGGTATAATCCCGTCCATCCCCCCTGGGGGGATAGATGGGTTGTCGAGGTGTGTTCAGAGATGGAGAAAACAGTTCACGTGCCGAATATCGGGTGCAATGGCTGTGTGCGCACCATTCAGAATGAGGTGTCGCAGGTGCCTGGCGTTACGTCTGTCAGGGGCGATCCCTCCAGCAAGCTGGTGACCATTGTGTGGGATGAGGCCGGCGGCGCTACCTGGGAGGCCATCCAGGCTAAATTGATCGAGATCGACTATCCGCCGGCAGCGTAAGCAGACAGGCCGGGGAACGTGAATCGTCAATCCCCAATCGTCAATCGTCAATTCCACAATCGTCGATTCCCCCTGATGGTGAGCACAGATAGTTTGAAACAGATCGAGTTGCCGATCGCCGGCATGACGTGCGCCAACTGCGCCAACACGGTCGAGCGCGCGTTGAAGAAGATGGCCGGCGTCGACTCGGCGGCGGTCAACTTCGCCAGCGAGCGGGCCAGCGTTCAGTTCGACCCGGCTCAGGTGTCGCCGGCCCAACTGATCGATCGCGTGCGTCAGGCCGGCTACGATGTGACGCTGGCGCATGCCGAACTGCCGATCCTGGGCATGACGTGCGCCAACTGCGCCAACACCGTCGAGCGGGTGCTCAAGCGACTGCCGGGCGTCCATTCGGCGGCGGTCAACTTTGCCAGCGAGCGCGCGTCGGTGGATTACGTGCCCGGCGCAGCCAGCATCGCCGGGATGATCGCGGCCGTGCGCAAGGCCGGCTATGATGTGGCGACGACCGCCTCGGCGGCCCAGGCCGCCGGCGATGACGATGCGGAAGCGCGCGCCCGCGCAGCCGAGATCCCCGGCCGGCGCCGGCGTCTGGTCTTCGGGCTTGTTTTCGCCGTCCCTGCATTTGCGCTGAGCATGAGCCGCGACTTCGGCCTGTTGAACGCGCTGCCTGGCGTGAGTGGAATGGATGCCATGCATGGCTCGCCGGTGGATGCCGTGGTGAACTGGGCCTTGCTGTTCCTGGCGTTGCCGGTGCAGGTCTATGTGGGCTGGCCCTATTACGCGCATGGCTATAAGTCGTTGCGCAACGGCTCAGCCAACATGGACGTGCTCGTCGCGCTCGGTTCGAGCGTGGCCTTCGTTTACTCGGTGGCAGTGACGGTGGGCCTGACGCACGGGCACGTGTACTTCGAGACCGCCGCCGTCATCCTGGCGCTGATTACCGTGGGCAAGTATCTGGAGGCGCGAGCCAGGGGGCGCGCCAGTGACGCCATCCGCAACCTGATTCAACTGCAACCGCGCACGGCGCGCGCGCTGCGCGATGGCGTTGAGCAGGATGTGCCGGTCGAAGCCATCGCGGTGGGTGATGTGTTGGTAGCCCGGCCCGGCGAGCGCATCGCCGTCGATGGCGTGGTGATGGAAGGGCAATCGGCGGTGGACGAGAGCATGATCACCGGCGAGAGCGTCCCGCGCGACAAGCGCCCCGGCGATCCCGTCATCGGCGGCACGCTGAACACGCAGGGCTTGTTGCGCTACGAAGCGTCGCGCGTGGGCCGCGACACAGCTCTGGCGCAGATCATCCGGCTGGTGGAACAGGCGCAGGGCAGCAAAGCGCCGATTCAGACGCTGGCCGATCGTATCTCGGCGGTGTTTGTGCCGGCGGTGCTCGGCGTTGCGCTGCTCACCTTTGCCGGCTGGATGCTTGCTGGCGCGCTGTCCGCGTCGCCCGAAGTTGCCTTTGAGCGCGCCATGGTCAACGCGGTGGCCGTGCTGGTGATTGCATGTCCGTGCGCGCTCGGCCTTGCAACGCCTACCGCGATCATGGTCGGCATGGGCAAAGGCGCCGAGAGCGGCATTCTCTTCAAGAGCAGCGCCGCGCTGGAGCGCGCCGCCAAAATCGATGTCGCCGTGCTGGACAAGACCGGCACGCTTACCCAGGGCAAGCCGGCGCTCGATTGGCGATCCGGCGTTGTGGATGTTGGATTGCCAATCGACACGCTGCCGCCCCAATCTGAGAGCGACGCGCGAAAACTCAAACTCCTGCAACTGGCGGCCAGCGCCGAGCAGGGCAGCGAGCACCCGCTGGGCAAGGCCATCGTGCAGGCTGCCGAAGCGCAGCGGCTGTCGCTCTCGCCGGTCCAGCAATTCATGGCTGTGCCGGGCAAGGGCATCACGGCATACGTGGACAACCGCCAGGTGTCGATTGGCAACGACAAGTTGATGCAGTTGCAGGGCGTCTCATTGAACGGTTTGTCGGAGCGTGTGGCGGCGCTACAAGCCCAGGGCAAGACGACCATGATTGTGAGCGTGAATGGGCAGCCGGCGGGCGTGCTCGGCCTGGCCGACACGCTGAAGGAAGGCTCGCTTGAGGCGGTGGCTGCGCTGAAGCATCTGGGCGTGCGCGTGGTGATGCTGACGGGCGACAACGCGCGATCGGCGCAGGCCATTGCGGCGCAGGCCGGCATTGACATCCATGATGTGGTGGCGGATGTGCTGCCCGGCGACAAAGCAGCCAGGGTAGCCGAATTGCAACAACGGGGCCGGGTCGTGGCGATGGTGGGCGACGGCATCAACGACGCGCCGGCGCTGGCGCAGGCCGATGTGGGCATCGCGGTCGGCGCAGGCACGGATGTGGCTATCGAAGCCGCCGATGTCACGCTTATCAGCGGCGACTTGCGCCAGTTGCCCAGGGCCATCGTGCTGTCGCGCCGGATCGTGCGCGGCATTCGCCAGAATCTGTTCTGGGCGTTTTTCTACAATACCCTGTTGATTCCGGTCGCGGCGATTGGCCTGTTCGCGCAGTATGGCCCGATTCTGGCTGCCGGGGCCATGGCGTTCAGTTCGTTGTTTGTGGTGAGCAACAGCCTGCGGCTCAGGCGCCAGGCGCTATAGGCCGGTTCCGATCAATACCCACGCTCCAGTCGCGTCCTCGCGGCTGGAGCGTGGACACGGACGCGAACGGATCAGCCAGACAAAGCCGACTATGGAGAGATGGTCACGCGCCGGCCGGCTGTGGCGCTCTCGATGGCGCCGAATACCATGGCCAGGCTCTTGATGTTGTCGGTGCAGATCGTGTCTGGAATGCTCCCATCGCGGACGCATTGCGCGAACTCGTTGATCAGGCTGGCGTGTCCGTTATCTTTGCCGGCGGTGTCCAGATCGGGCAACGCGGCGTCGCGGTGTTTGGAAAAGAATCCGCCCGTTTCGGACACGACCTGCGCCTGGAAGCCGGCGCCGCCGTCCCAGCGCGCGCTGCCCTTGTCGCCGATGAAGCGCCAGTCGCCCTCCCACGAGGTGTTGAGTCCCTCGGCGCACCAACTGCCCCGATAGGTGTACACGATCGCGTCGCCATCGCGTGTCTGCATCTCGAAGATGGCGATGGCCGAAGCGTCATGGTCGTACCATGAGCCGGCCGGATTCCACTCATGGCAGTACACGGCTTCGGGGTCGGCGCCGGTGAGGAAGCGCGCCTGGTCGAAGGTGTGAATCGCCATGTCGAGCAGCAGCACGTGTTGCATGCGGTCGCGGAATCCGCCGAAGTGCGCGCCGATGTAGAAGTCGCAGTTCACGGTGGTCAGCCGGCCGATCTCGCCGGCGCGCAAAAACGCGCGCACGCGCCGGATGTGCGGCGTGTAGCGCCGGTTCTGGATGACGGCGTACAGTTTGCCGGCCTGTTGCGCCGCCGCCACCATGCGCCGCGCGTTGTCCATTGAATCGGCCATGGGCTTTTCGCCCAGCACGTGACACCCGCGTTTGAGAGCGGTCAGCGTCACATCCGCGTGCGCTTCCGGCACAGTCACGTCGAACACCATGTCGGGCTGTGTCTGCGCCAGCACCGCGTCCAGGTCGGTCCCGGTAATTGCCCCGCTCAGGCCGTGCTCTTCCTTTCTCTTGAGGGCGGCTTCCTCGCGGATGTCCACCAGCCCGACGATCTCCAGGTCGGCGATCTGTGCTGCCGCCTTCAGCCAGGCGTTGCTCATGCCGCCGCAGCCGGCAAGCACGGCCCGTAACGTCCTGCTCATGTGATTCACCTCCCGATAGGGGCGCGCGCCATTGGCGCGCGAAAGAAGAATGAGGATGTTATAGCGCGACGATGCGGGCGCGCAACCGGCGGCGCAACCGGCGGCGCAACCGGCGGCGCAACCGGCGCGCGATGCTGGCCGGCTATGGCGTAGCCGGCGCGATCAGTCCGGCATCGTCATTGGCCGGCGTATTCACGCGCCGCGAGACGGCCCAGGTTTCCATCTGCTGCGGGTCGAATGGCTGCAACATCGCCATCAGTTCCAGCGGCCCCGCGCTGTCATCCAGCCAGGCGCGCTCGGCCTCGCGCGTCAGGATGGCCGGCATGCGGTTGTGAATCGTCGCCATCAGTTCGTTCGGCTCGGTCGTGATGATGGCGCACGAGCGCACCGGCTCTCCCTCTGGCGGTTTCCAAACTTCCCACAGGCCGGCCAGCGCAAACGGTTCGCCGGATTTCAGGCGGATGAACATCGGTATCCTGGTCGCGCCGTCTTTGCGCCATTCGTAGAATCCATCGGCCACCACCAGGCAGCGCCGGCGCTTGAACGCGGCGCGGAAGGCCGGCTTCTCGGGCAGCGTCTCGGCGCGCGCGTTGATCAGCCGGGCGCCGATGGCCGGGTCCTTTGCCCAGCCGGGGATCAGGCCCCACCGCGCAACGGACAACTGGCGCGGCGTTTCATTCAACACCACCGGCGCCATCCGGGTCGGCGCAATGTTGAAGCACGGCCGGTGCTCGGCCAGCGAGGATTGAAGATCGAATCGCTCCAGCACAACCGCTTCGTCCACGGTCAGGGTATATCGTCCACACATGTCAGCCGGCCTCCTTCATGGCCGCAGAACTTCGACAATCGGCCGGGGGTTGCCGAACAGATCGATGATGGAAAACCATTTCATCTGCTCGCAGCCGTCGGGGTAGAGTGGTGAAACGCTGAAGTCGTAGTTCCACAGGAACATGACGCCCATCCACGGCCAGTTTGCTTTGGCATACTCGAATGCGCCGCGCGCGTAGCGGGCCTGTTGCTCCGGCGTGACCTTCTGCCAGTCGAGGCTGGGCCACGCGCAGTTGCCGCCCTCATAGCGCGGGTCGAGCAGCCAGCCAAACTCCGTGGCCCACATGGGCTTGTCGCTCAGGCCGTATTGTGTCATCAGTGCGCGATGCGCTTCGGCCCGGCGAAAGGCGAGGCCATTCACGCCCGGCGCGTTGGGATCCTGCTCGGGCGGATAGGCAAAGCCGTAGGGATGGAAGCCGTATGCGTCGAGATACTGTCCCGCGCCGGCATCGAGCATCTGCCGGGCGTAACGCAGGTCGTCCATATAGCCCGGCCCGTCGCCGCCGGTGGGGGCCAGCCCTGCCGACACCACGAGTGCGCCGGGGTCAACCGCTTTGATCTTCTCGTGGGCGATGCGCAGCAGCCGGGCGTACAGCGCCGGGTCTGGCTGGCCGCCGGCCCACTCGCGCGACAGGTTGACTTCGTTGCCAATCGAATATGCCTGGATGACACCCTTGTGCTTGTGCGCCACGCCTTCGACCACGCGCGCGAACTGCTCGATCTCCGTCGGGTCGCCGGTGACTGCCTTGCCCAGGCTGACCCGATACAGAATCTTGAATGGCGGCACGGGGTAGTCGGGCGGCAGGAAAGTCTGAATCCACTCGAAGCCCAGCTCGTACACCAGGCGGGTGTTGCTCCAGTCGGCCACGTTGATGCCCCAGTTTGGTTTGCGCGGCACCGGGGTGGGGGGTGGTGTGGGAGTGGATGGGGGCGGGGGTGGTGTGGCCGGCTGTGGTGTCGGTGTCGAAGTCGATGCGGGGGAG